>DAIDTM010000048.1 GCA_027457205.1 Anaerolineae bacterium
GACATCGTACAGGATGCGATTCTTTGCCGTGAATTTTTTCTTCTCGTGTTCCTCGCGCGCGAACGCGCGGACGACCTGCGCGCCGCTCAAGTTTTCCTGCAGCGTCGCCGAAACGTCGCCGAGCGATTGATCGACGCGGTACCAGAGCGGCGGCTGCACCCGTCCCAGGTTGTACGCCACCGCCGCGAGCGCGGCGAGCGGCACAAAGCCAATGAGCGCGAGTCTCGGGCTGGCATTGAACAAGAGAAAGCCGATGCCGATGAGGAGCAAGCCGACGTTGAGCAGATCGACGCCGCCGCTGCCGATAAAGCGCGTCAGCGAACTCACATCTTCCGTGCAGCGGCTCATCAGTTGACCGGTCTGCGCCGAATCGTGGTACGCGAACGACAATCGCTGGATTTTGCCGTACAGCGCGTTGCGAAAATCATAGCCGGTGCGATTGGTCAGCCACTCGGAGAGGTAGCGCTTGGCAAAGTTGAAGATTGAGCGCACCAAGCCAACGCCGACGATCACCAGCCCCACGTCGAGCAGCGCGCGGGGATCGTTCTTCGCCAAGCCGTCGTCAATCGCGAATTGGATGAGGGACGGCGTGACGAGCGATGTCGCAGTGACAATGAGGACGGAGATGACGAGAGCGCCAAGTTGCCAGCGATAGTGATTAAGAATCGTGAAGACGCGAAAGAGAATTTTCATCGTAGTTGCCAGAATCTAGAGCATATCCAAATCCTGGCAGGATGTCAAATCTCTGAATGCGGACGGGTCAAATCACCGGCTGACGCTTTCAGCCCGTCGAACGGGAGAGCGGGGCGTGCTTGATACGGTAAACGACCAGGCGTACGTCGAGCCGTTCGTCGTGATCGAGACCGAATAAGCCGCGCCAGGCGTCAACGGCGCTTGGGGGATGAGGACGATCGCGCTGCGCGCTTGCAACACCGCGCGCCCCAAAGATTGGGCTGAGCTATTCGAATTGGAGTAATTCCTTTGATCGAACTCGCAGACGCCGAGTGCGGCGCTGCCCTGCTTGAAAGAGAAACTCGCGACCTGCGGTATCACCGACGCACCCTGACCTAGCTCAAGATAGATTGGCATTCCAACTGGGTAAAGATAGCCGCTGCAGCTGCTGAGCGGATCAGGATATTCGCCGGCGCCCATCGACGAAAACGGATTGACCGTTCCATTCGAGGGCCACTCGATCGGGAACGTGACGCCGGGCGGGACGGTGCTGCCGCGCCCCCGCAGCACATCCAGCGTCGCAGCCATTTCAGGAAAATTCCCGGTGGCTTCTCGATAACTGCCAAACGCCGATTGCTGCAACAGCGGGTCGATCATTCCAATGGCGTGGAACGGACCTTCCATCCAAAGATCGACGGCGAATGGATCGGTCGCGTTGACATCCGTCGTTCCCATCACATTGCCATTCTGCGCTGCCTGATTGCCGGAATCGGTGTACCATAGATTCGCGGGATCTTCGGCGTGACCGATCACGCCATTCTTGACCATGTACTGGGCGTGATTATAGTCGCCCACATCCCAGGTCGCGTTCTCGGTCACCGGTGGAAGATTGGCAAGCGCGCGCATCGCATTCAGTTCGGCGAGCCACGTAGGGGCGGGCACGCTGTTGACCGAATTAGCGATCAGCGGCAGAAAGATGGTCGATGACGAAGCCGGCGCGGCGGCGGCTTGCGTCCGATTCGTCGCTCCATTAGACGACAACAGCGCCAGCGCGACCAGAATTGCGATGCTGAGGACTGACTTGAGAGTCGTCATATTCGCCTGCCTTTTATCGAAACGAATGGCGCGTGCGGGACGTCTTGCGCGCCAACCGCCGCGTCGATTCGCGCGGGCAAGTCGGAATCCGGCGCGCTCATTTCTGATCGACCGCCGCGCGCGCTGGCTCGCTGCGCCAGCCAAAGATCGCGACGAGGATCAAGACCCAGGCAATTAGACTCACGAACACCTGCACGATGCCGCGGACCGTCAAGAGCGTTCCCAGCAGACTCACGTCACCGCGCAATACGAGCGGTAGGGCAATGCCCAGCACATCGCCGACGAACGATTCAAGGAAGAGCAAGACGAGCGCGACCAGCGTCAACAAAGACACCGCCGAATGTTTCCGCCAATGGACGATGCAGAGGACCGCGCCGATGAGCCAAACGATGTACGTGGGGATTTGAAACAGCAGCTGCCTAACGGTCGTGAGGATGAATTGCATCGGATACTCCTTGTTGGCGCGCCGATTGACACGCGCGCCCAAATCTGGTAGAATGCAAATAGAACATAGGTTCTGATTGGCAGGGAGCCGAACGATGCCCAAGCCGCGCAGGAAAATGAAACACCTGGAGGTCTCGCGCGAACCAGAGAATCGCGATCAGGACAAGCCGTCGGAAGATTTCGTCGGCAAGTTTTTGGTTGGCGCATTCACCGCGCTCGTCACAGCGCTTATCAGCCAGGCGGTATCGAATCAGATCAACTGGCTCGTCGTCGCGCTGGCGGCGATGGCGGCGCTGGTCGTGCTGGCAGTGTACCAAAATCGAAAGGGATGAACGATAAAATCGCCTGAGTTCACCCTTCCACTTGAGACCGCACCTCTGGATCCACGTCCCCGTAAAACTGCTTCGCCCACTGACGATATTTGCCGATCGGACCGTCGCCTTCCGCGAGCGCGGGCGGTTGCACATATTTCTTGTTCTGCCAGATGACGAAATCCTGCTGGGCGTCGTTGGCGAGACTGTTCAGCATCACGCGGTTAATCAGCGCGTGCAGCGCGCGCTTTGGCAGCGGCGCGAGCAGTGGATGGACTTGTCGCGACTCGGCAATCTTGATGCGCGTCGCGAGGTACAGTTGGATGCGCTCCTCGTCGATCGGCGTTGGCAATACCCACAACCGCGCCTGCACGTTGACGCTTGGTACGGTAACGTTCACCAACGAATAGCCAAGCCCGTGGATTTGCGTCTCGAATTGAAAGTCGAGCCACGCGTTGGGAAAGAGGCGCGCCAGTCCCGGCGCGGCGCGCTGCGCGGCGTAGGCGGTGCTGAGGTACGTGCCGCGCGTCACCGCCTCGCGCAGCATCCGCGTGTTGCGATACTTGTGGACGAACGCAAAGTGCCCGATGTCGACGCTGTTCTCGGTCGTCTCTTGCGGATGATCGAACAGTGTGAACTTGCGATAGATCGCGCGCGTCCAGCCGTCAAGCTCGAGCGCGGGAACGTCCCAGGTCGGCGCGGCGTTGGCGCAATCGTGGTACAGAAGCAGCACGCCGTTCGTCTCGCACAGATGCCAGACCTTGAGCGCGGCTTTGGGCGGCGGCTTGGTGCCGTAGCCCGTTTTCACGCAAATGCCGTGCGTGTCGTAGCAAAAGCCGTGGAAGGGACAGCGCAGCAGTTCACCTTCGACGCTGCCGCCGTAGCCAAAGTGCGCGCCGAGATGCGCGCAGTACGCGTCCACCGCGCACGCCTGCCCTGATTGCGTGCGATAGACGACCACGTCTTGCCCCATGAACGGACGCGAAAGCAATCCGCCGCGCGGCAGTTCGTCTGAAAAGCCAAAGGCAAACCAACCGTTCGGATAAGGAGGCAAACTATTCCGTGCCGGCACAAGCCCTTTCTAGCGAATCGTTAAACTCGAGTGAGATTTACTTCTGCAAAATCGCATAGCCCATTTGCGGGCTTGCAGCTTGATCGTCGTCGGATTCATTCGATAACGTTCGAATCCCGGTTAGTCATGACCCCGCGCTACGTTTCGTCGGACGCCGTATCCGAATCGGCTTCGAGATGAAAATGATGCAACACGCGATGCGCGATCGGCACAAACAAAATCCCAGCAACCCCGATGAATACAACGCCGGAGCAAATCGCATACACACTCGCAAACAGCTTGGCGGCAACTGTGTGGAGCGCATCCACCGGTCCCATTCCGCCGACGATCATCGCAGAGTTCAGAATAGAATCCACCCAGCCCAAGCCCGCCAACAGATGATAACCCAGGATGCCAACGCACCACCAGATCAGCGTGAGACCGAATGCCAATCCGCCAAATCGTAACATGCGGAGGATGAATGCGCTGATCGGAAGCAACGGTTCGTGGCGTTTTTCAAGCATAGCGAATTCCTTTGTCACGGATGAAGCACGGTTGAATGAATAGCGATGAAAACCCGCGTGCCCGGTTGTCATTCGTTGACGCGGTCCATCATTTCTGTTCCTGCTGACGCAGTTGTTTCCACACGCGCTCCGGCGTCATCGGAATCTCGTTCATCCACACGCCAATCGCGTCGTGTACCGCGTTCGCCACTGCCGGCGCGACGCCGTCGAGCGGAATCTCCGCGACCGCCTTCAAGCCGAACGGATGCGACGGCTCGTACGTCTCGACGAAAATGGTCTGCAACTCCGGCATCTCGTCCGCTGCGAAAATTCGATAATCACCCAATTGCCGAATCACCGAATCGCCGCGCACATCGTACAGCATCTCCTCGCACACCGCGTAGCCCAGCGCCTGCGTCATTCCGCCTTCGATCTGTCCCGACGCGGTGACCGGGTTGACGATCACGCCGCTGTCCACCGCCATCACGAGTTTCTCGACAGTGATCTGCCCTGTCTCCGTGTCTACCAGCACTTGCGCGAACTGCGTGGCAAACGGCGGCGGCGATTTCGGCGACACGTAAGACGCGACCGCCATAATCTGGAACTGATCTTTGTGGTGCAGAGATTCCAGCGCAACGTCTGCGAGCGTAACTGAACGTCCGTCTGGCGCGATGACTTTGCGATCACGTAATATCAATTCTTGCGGCGTGATGCGTGATGCGTGATGCGTGCCGTTTGGCATATTTGGCTTGTTTGGCTCATTTGGCACATTTGCTTCATTGAGCATCTTTGCTGCGACCTGCTTGATCTGCTCCGCCACCTGCTCCGCCGCTTTCACGACCGCGCCGCCGGAAATGTACGTCGTCGATGACGCGTACGCGCCTTTGTCGAACGGCGTAAAGTCCGTGTCGCTTGAATAGACCAGAATGTCGTCCACCGGGCAGCCGAGAATCTCCGCGGCGAGCTGCGCGAGCACAGTATCCGATCCGGTGCCCAGATCCGTCGCGCCGACGAGCAGGTTGAACGAGCCGTCGTCGTTGATCTTGATCGACGCGCCGCCCATATCGAGGTACGGAATCGCCGTGCCTTGCATCACGCACGCGACGCCTTGCCCGCGACGCAAATGGGGCTTGCCGGGAACAACATGCCAATCTTCGACGGATGACGGACGACCGATGACGGACAAGTGTCTTCCGTCTTCCGTCCTTCGTCCTCCGTCGCTCTTCCACCCGATCGCCTTCGCGCCTTGCTCCACACATTCCGCCAGCCCGCACGTCTCGATCACATCCGGATGCGGCTCGCGCCCTTCGCTCCACGCTTTCGACGTAGGCAGCTCGTCGCCGGCTTTGACCGCATTCTTCAGCCGAAACTCAAGCGGATCGAGATTCAGCGCGCGCGCGATTTATTCCATGTGCACTTCGAGCGGGAAGAAACCTTGCGGCACGCCGTAGCCGCGGTACGCGCCCGCTGGCGGCGTGTTGGTGTAAACGACGTGCGCGTGGAACTTGATGTTCGGCGCGTTGTACAGCCCCATCGATTTCTGCCCGGTGTTGCCGGTCACCGTCAGCGCGTGGCAGCCGTACGCACCGGTGTCGGACAGCGCGTACATCTCGTTCGCGACGATCGTACCGTCGTTCTTGACGCCGGTCTTCATCCGCACGCGCATCGGATGCCGCGAGCGCGCGGCGATGAATTCCTCTTCGCGCGTGTACTCGAATCGCACCGGGCGGCGCGTCGCAATCGTCAGGTGCGCGGCGACGTCTTCGATCAACACCTCTTGCTTGCCGCCAAACCAGCCGCCGATGCGCGGCTTGATCACGCGGATGCGTTTCGGCGGCAGACCGAGCACCGGCGCGAGGATGCGGCGCGCGTGGAACGGCACTTGCGTCGATGTGCGGATCACGAGGCGGTCGTCTTCGTCCCAGCACGTCACGACGACGTGCGGCTCGATGCTGACCTGCTGCACTTTCGGCACGACGTACTCGTCTTCGAAAATCTGGTCGGCTTGCTTGAACCCTTCTTCGACATTGCCGATTTCGATCTCGATCTTTGCCGCGATATTTTTCGATGGGTCGGAGTCCGCGAAATTGACGTACTCCGTTTCGTCGTGGATGCGCGGCGCGTTCGGTTTCATCGCGTCGCGCGGATCGAGGAGAGCCGGCAGCTCTGCGTACTCGACTTCGATCAACTCCAGCGCTCGCTGCGCGATCTCTTCCGATTCCGCCGCGACGAACGCGACGCGGTCGCCGACGAAGCGCACCTTGCTGTCGAGCGAGAACGAATCGAGCGGACCGGGGATCGGGTCGGACTGTCCAGCAGTAGAATAGACGACGCGCGGAATGTCTTGGTACGTTAGAACCGCGTGGACGCCTTCCAGCGCGCGTGCTTTCGACACATCGATATGCTTGATGCGCGCGTGTGCGACCGGCGACCAGAGCACTTTGGCGTAGAGCATCCCGCGCAGTTCGATGTCGTCGGTGAACGCCGGCTTGCCCTGCACGAGCTTCACCGCGTCGACTTTTCTCTCCGGCTTGCCGACGACGCGGGTTTCTGGAACAGCCGGCGCGACGACCATCGTGGGGAGTGTGGTGGTTAGGTTGTTAGGTGGTTGGAGGGTTGGAAGTTCGAGGGGCGGCAGTTCTTCTCTATGCGGTTTCAAAAGTTCTGGTGGCAGAGGAATTCCTTGCGCGCGTTCTTCCGAACTACCCAACGACCCAGCCATCAAACGACCTGCCTGGATCACCGCCTGCACCGGCTTGACGTATCCGGTGCATCGGCACAAGACGCCGCTGAGCGCGTCGCGCACCTGCTCTTCCGTCGGCGTGAGCGTTTGATCGAGCAGCGCCTTCGCGGCAAGGATCATCGCCGGCGTGCAATAGCCGCACTGCAGCGCGCCGAGTTCGACGAACGCTTGCTGAATTGGGTGCAAGCCCTCGGTATGCTTCCAACCCTGGTCTTCAACTTGCCCGAGCGATTCGATGGTCGTGATACGTTTACTTTCCGCTTGCGCGGCGAGCATCACGCAGCTCGCGACCGGCTTGTCGTCGAGCAGCACGGTACACGCGCCGCATTCGCCATTCTCGCAGCCGTGCTTGACGCCGAAATAACCGTCGCGGCGCAGCGCGTCGAGCAGCGTTTCGTTGGGCGCGACATCCCAGGTTTTCGATTCATCGTTAATCGTTAGATGGATTTGCATTCTAGCGACCTCGTTGGCTTGCCAAATTTTCCGCTCAGTTTCCCAGTGCGATCACGATCTGGATCAATCCCCACAGGAAGATCGCGGCAATCAAAAAATCGAGACTGTAGCGGATGCGAATGAATTTCTGGTTCGCCAGTTGGGCGGTGGCGTGCACTTCGGTCAAGAGCGAGCGGCGTAATTCAGCCGGCGACTGGCTGTTGAATCGATCGATAAAATCCTGCTGGCTCATTTGAGCAATCCGGCTGAAAAAGAATAACGTCCCGCTGGTGGAATGTCCTTTCAAAATGGGGCGCGCCACTCGGAGCGCAAAAAGGGTGGAACACAGGAGCGCGCCAAATGTCAAGATGGTCAACCCGGCGATCAAGCGATTCGCCGTCGGCGTAGAATTGGTCACCAGATTTACGATCGTACCCCGGCTCAGCAGACTTGCCGCCGTTGCGAACACCGTGTCGGCGGCGAGGATCAAGCCGGCTTTGGTATCCGCGCGCGTGATCTGGTTTTCGATGAGGTCGTAGAGAAAAGCTGCCAGGTCAGTGATTTCCTCTGGGTGGCTTTTTTCGATGTCCTTGAGCTCAATCGGTTCCACAAGTCTCTCCTGGCGGGAATCCCTATTTCGAACCTCCCGCAGATTGTTCGCGAGCAGCGTTGCCTTCTTGATTGATCGAACAATTTCTCGGCGACGGTCACCCACTGACTCAACCGGCGGGAGGTTGAGCAGTCATCTTTCCATCTTACCACGCCGGGCGCGCGCTCGAATTCCTTCGCCGCAATTATACCACGAATCGCGCGCCGTCGATAAAACATCTGGACGCTGGGTTTGACATTTCGCTTCTTTTTCTGGATAATGGGATCAAATTCCGCTCAAAGGAAAGTGTATGTCACCTCGCAGAGCCGCTCCTCAGAAAAAGCAAGATGGCTTGCCGACGTGGGTCATCGCCGTAGGCATCGGCGTCGTGGTCATCTTGGGCGTGATCGGATTGCAAATGGTCCAATCGCCGCCCGCCGCTGCGCCGGTCACGGGCAACAGCATCTCCGCGCCGGGTCGCACCATCGGCAATACCAACTCCAAAGTCGCGTTCGTCGAGTTCTCCGATTTTCAGTGACCGATCTGCAGAGAGTTTGCGCTTGGCGCGGGTCGCCAAATCGAAGATCAATATGTCACGACGAACAAGATTTCGTTCACGTACAAGTACTACCCGGTGGTCGATCAGGGCACGATCGGCGAATCGCATTGGGCGGCGGAAGCCGCCGAGTGCGCGAACCAGCAAGGCAAGTTCTGGGAGTACCACGATAAACTCTTCGCCGTGTGGACGGGCGAGAACGTCGGCACGTTCACCAAGACCAAGCTCAAACAGTACGCCGCCGAGCTGGGGCTGGACGCCGCCAAGTTCAATCCCTGCATCGACAACGATCAGACAATGTCCATCGTTCAAAAAGATGAGAACGAAGCAGCGAGTCTCGGATTACCGGGCACGCCGAGTTTTCTCATCAACGGCAAATACTTTCAGAACCAGACGCTCAACTTTAGCGAGTTCGCCCTGACGTTCGACGCGCTCTTGAAATAGCGCGCGCATCCTTCGGTCGCGGGAGGCAAAGGTGCCGAACCGTTCTGTATTGCTGCGGGTGGGATTGGTGATCGGCTTGGTCGTCGTGATCGTCGCGGCGGGCATCCTGATCGATCAACGCACCCAGCCGCAGAGCGTCGTCGTCAACGGGCGGACCCGGGGCGATCCGAACGCCAAGATCACGCTCGTCGAGTACGGCGATTTTCAGTGACCGTACTGCAAAGACTTTGCAGTCGACGCGGAGCGTCGAATCGACGACGAGTACGTCAAAACCGGCAAGATCCAATTCGTCTACAAATATTTCCCGGTGTTGGACCAGGGCGGCGTTGGGGAATCGCACTGGGCGGCGGAAGCCGCCGAATGCGCCAACCTGCAAGGCAAGTTCTGGGAATACCACGACAAGCTGTACATCAAATGGCTCGGCGAGAACGTCGGAATGTACCAAAAGCCGCTGCTCAAGAAATACGCCGCCGATCTCAACCTCAATACGACCGCGTTCAACAATTGCATCGATACCGATCAGACCGCATCGGTCGTTCAGGCAGACATCGCCGAAGGGGCGAAACTCGGAGTGCAGGGCACGCCGTCGTTCTTCGTCAACGGCAAGCCGCTCCAGATCGCGTCGCTCGATTTTCAATCCTTCCAGCAGGCGCTGAATCTGCTGCTCAAGTAATTCACGCCTCCCGCAGATACGAACCTGCGGGAGGCGTTTTTCCACTTGCCGAATCCCCCACTCGATGCTACAATATTTTCGATGTTAGCTCTCTTCCGCAAAGCGTACCGCGACCTGACCAAGCGTCGCGTCCGTTCGCTCCTCACCATCGGCGCGATCGCCATCGGCGTCGCCGGCATCGTCGCGATCGTCTCCACCGCGCAAAATCTCACCGCCGCGCAAGCCGCAGCGTACCACAACGCGTCGCAAGCGGACATCACCTTCTGGGTCTGGGACGCGCCGCCGGCGACCGCGCGCGCGCTCGAAGAAATCCCCAACGTCGCCGCCGCCGAACTCCGCAACAACGATTTCACAAAGTGCAACTGCAACGGCAAGTACCGCGACGTCTATCTCTGGGGCTTTGACAACTTTGCCGACACGCGCATCGATCAAATTCAATTGCTTGGTCCCGCGCCAAAAGCCGGCGAGTTCGTCGCGGAAACGACCGTGCGCGATTTGTTTCCGGTGCAAGTCGGCGATACCATCTCCTGCCGCGCGACCGATGGCTCGTCGCGCACGCTGACGCTCGCCGGGTTCGCGGCAAGCCCCAACTATCCCAGCGCGACGATCCTCGATTTTGCGACGGTGTACGCGAACGCACAAGACGTGCAGCGGCTGCTCGGCATCAGCGGCGCGAACGAGGCGCTGCTCAAGATCGATGATTTCCCCCAGGCGCAACAGACCGCCGATGCGGCGGCGCGGCTGCTCGACCGGCGCGGCGTCAGCCACGGCGCGCCGGACATTCGCGATCCGAACAACTATCTCGGTAAGCGCGAGCTGGACGCGCTCTTTCTCCTCCTCTCCGTTTTTTCCATCGTCGGTCT
>DAIDTM010000049.1 GCA_027457205.1 Anaerolineae bacterium
ATTCAGATCCGATACTTGCAGCCGCGGCTGGACGAGCACCAACTCAAACTCGACGTGAGCGATGCCGCGAAGGCAAAACTGGCGGAAGATGGATACGATCAGACGCTGGGCGCACGCCCGCTCAAACGCGTGATCCAGCGCACGATCGAAGATCCGCTGTCGGAAGGAGTGCTCTCCGGCGAGTTCAAGCCCGGCAGCATGCTCCTCGCCGATGTCGTCGATGGCGCGGTCAAGCTGACGGTAAAGCAAGCGCCAAGCGATGGCGGCACAGATGGCGGCGTGACGGTGCCGGAACCGGCGCTCACGCCGGCGTAGAACGAACGCTGGGAACACGAAAACCGCGGAAAGGCGCGAAAACCGCGAAAGAAAAGAGGACACGGTGTAACAGCCGTGTCCTTTCTTTTTCGGGGGGCTATTGACGCGCGAACAGAATTGCATACAATGTCGCCTTAGAACAAGTGTTTGGGCGACGAGGTGAACGAATGAACCGCTGCGCGTGGGGCACGAACAATCCGCTGATGATCCAGTACCACGACGAAGAATGGGGTGTGCCGCTGCACGATGACCGGCAATTGTTCGAGTTCCTCGTGCTCGATGGATTCCAAGCCGGCGTGAGCTGGTCGATTGTGCTGAACAAGCGCGCGAACTTTCGCAAGGCGTTCCACAATTTCAACGCGCGGCGCATCGCCAAATACACGGATGCGGATGTCGAGCGTTTACTCTCCGACGCCGGCATCATCCGCAATCGACTCAAGATTGTCGCGGCGATCAACAACGCGCAGCAATTCCTAAAAGTGCAAAAAGAGTTCGGCTCGTTCGACAAGTACATCTGGCAATTCGTCGGCGGCAAGCCAAAGAGGAACGGATTTACGTCGCTGAGACAAATCCCAGCGACGAGCAAAGAATCAGATGCGATGAGCGCGGATTTGAAGGCGCGCGGCTTCAAGTTCGTCGGTTCGACGATCTGCTACGCGTTTATGCAGGCAGCAGGAATGGTCAACGACCACACGACGGATTGTTTTAGATACAAACAGATCATTGGACACAGACAGACACAGAAAAAATAAAAATCAGTGTTTGCCAGTGTCCCATTCATAGGAGGGAGAAATGGCTAAAACGATAAGCACAACCAAGTCAGCGGTCGGCGCGGTCGCGTTGCTCATCGGCACGCGCAAAGGCGCGTTCATCCTGCGCGGCGATAAAGCGCGGCGCAAGTGGAAAATGTCCGATGGCATCATGATCGGCGCGGTCGTCAACCATATGGTGCTCGATCCTCGCGACCGGCGCACGCTGCTGATGGCGGCGCGCACCGGCCACCTCGGTCCGACGATCTTTCGCTCGACCGATTTCGGCAAGACGTGGAAAGAAGCGACCCAGCCGCCGGCGTTTCCCAAGGCGCCAGAAGGCGAAAAGGGAATTTCGGTGCATCACAACTTTTGGCTCTCGCCCGCGCACCCGAGCGAGCCGGGCGTGTGGTACGCCGGCACGTCGCCGCAGGGATTGTTTCGCTCCGAAGACGCCGGCGCAACCTGGGAACCGGTGCGCGGCTTCAACGAGCATCCGCAGTTCAAGATCTGGTGGAACCCGCCGGACGACGGACCGCCCGACGGACCGACGCTCCACTCGATTATCATCGACCCGCGCGATGTCAAACACATGTACCTCTGCCTCTCCGGCGGCGGCGTGTTCGAATCGCACGACCAGGGACGCGACTGGCATCCGCTCAACAAGGGCTTGAGCTCGAGTTTCCTGCCGGTGCCGGACGCGGAGGTCGGACACGATCCGCATCGCGTGGCGATGAGTCCAGCGGACCCCGACCGGCTGTACCAGCAGAACCACGAGGGCGTGTATCGCATGGACCGCGCGGACGGCGTGTGGGTCAACATCGGTAAGACGCTGCCCAAGCCGTACAGCGATCACTCGTACCCGATCGCGCCGCACCCCCGCGATCCAAACACGGTCTGGCTTTTCCCGCTCGACGGAACTTTTCCGCTCGGGCGCGTCAGCCCCGGCGGCAAGCCGGCGGCGTTCGTCTCGCACAACAGCGGCAAGACGTGGAAAAAGCAGAACAAGGGATTTCCAAAAGCGAACGGCTGGTTTTCCCTCAAGCGGCAGGCGATGAACG
>DAIDTM010000050.1 GCA_027457205.1 Anaerolineae bacterium
GGAGCGTCTTGCCGTTGAATTTGCCAATGACCGTAACGAGGTTGGGACGCGCGACCCGGATCAACACTGTGTCGCCCTGGTGTGCGTTGGGTGGATCGATCACCAAGCCCGGCTTGACGACCGCTGCGCTGCGCGGAATCGTCAGCGCTTGTCCGATTGAAATCAGATCCGGGTTGGGAAGATCGTTGAGATCGGCAAGCGCGCGCAGCGTGGTGCCGTACCGCAACGCGATGCGATAGAGCGAATCGCCGGTCTGGACGATGTAGAAAGCGTCGCCGGACGCCGCGGGCGCTGGCGCAGCGGCGCTGCCAGCCGCGCCGGGCAGAACAAGTTTCTGCCCGACCTGAAGCATATCGCCGCTCAGTCCATTCAATTGCTTGAGTTGCGCGACGGTGGTGTGGTAGCGCAGCGCGATAGAGAAGAGTGTGTCGCCGGCTTGGACAGTATAGCTGGGGGCGTCCGTGGGCGGCGCGGCGTTCGCGCGGCTGGGCGCGAAGCAGAATGCGATCGCGCAGAGAGCCACCCATGCCGCTGCGCGCCCCGAGGTTGTCTTGAGACGATGGAGCAAACGCATCAAATTCTAAATTCCCCTTTCGTCGCGGCGTATTATAACATTTTTCGCGGGTGAGGACAAACGCGCTTTGAAATATCCGTCACAACGTGACATACGTGAGGCGGCATCGGCTGATAACCATCGAATTCATTCGATGGCTCAGCCGTTTGGCGCAATTCGCCCCACACTCATTTGACCTGTCCGCGTGTTCTGATATAATAGCGAACGATGCAAAACATTGAGAAAAAACCCCTGGGTGTGATCGACGCGCTGTCGAGTGGATTTGAATTGGTCGTTCGCCGGCCGTGGGTGCTCGTGCTCCCGATCATCTTCAACTTGTTCTTATGGCTGGGTCCGCAGGTCACAGCGAAACCGATCTTCGATCAGGCGCTGACGATGCTCAACGCTTCCGTCGCCGCCACGCCTGGCATCTCGGCGGAAGCGCAACAAGGATTGGACGCCACCAAGAGTATGCTGCAATCGATGGGCAGCAGTTTCAACGTCCTCGATGTCACGGCGACGTTCGCGCTCGGCGTGCCCGCGCTGCTGGGACTGGAGACGCTGTCGACGAGTGCGCCGCGCGCGCCGTGGTTCGTGGTGGGCGACCTCGGAACACTGCTGGCGCTGGCATTGCTCCTCGCGTTCGTCGGCGTCTTGATCGCCAGTCTGTACCTGGAGACGATCGCGCGCGCCGTCCGCCGCGATGAATCGCCGCGCGCGTTCGCGCCGCGCGTGCTGAAATCGTACCTCAACACTGGCGCGCTGATGACGTTCGCCGTGTTTGGGCTAATCGTTCTGCTCAGCCCGTTCCTGATCGGCGCGACGCTGATCAGTCTGTTGAGCCAGACGCTCGCCTCGTTCATTCTCATCGCCGGATCGATGCTCGTGCTCGCGGCGGTGCTCTATATGACGTTTGCGCTGCCGGCGATTTTCGTCAGCGGCGCGAATCCGCTCCAAGCGATCTGGAACAGCATCACGATCTTCCGCTACAATTCTTGGTCGGCGATGGGGTTGGTGTTTTTGATTTATTTGATTCAAATGGGATTCTCGCTCGTGTGGCAGCAATTGCTCGTCGGCGTGTGGAGCGCGGTGATCATCGTCGCGGCGAATGCGTTTCTGGGCAGCGGAATGATCGCCGCGGCGATGCTGTACTATCACGACCGATTTACCTGGCTGACTCAGGTGCGCGAGCGCATCCGGCAGCAACAGCGTCCGGTGATAAAAGGTTAGCTGAATGGCAAACAAACCAGCGCCCGATAACGGCGCGGAGAACGCGCCGGTCGAAATCTACGACGCGTCCAAGATTACCGTCCTCGAAGGACTGGAAGCGGTTCGCAAGCGTCCAGGGATGTACATCGGCTCGACCGATGTGCGCGGCTTGCACCACCTAGTTTTCGAAGTTGTCGACAACGCGATTGACGAGGCGCTCGCCGGCGCGTGCGACCACATCGACGTGACCATCGACAAAGACAATATCGTGACGGTGGTCGACAACGGTCGCGGCATTCCGGTGGATGTGCACAAGCAAACCGGCAAGTCCGCGCTCGAAGTCGTGATGACGAAATTGCACGCGGGCGCAAAATTCGGACAAGGTGGTTACAAGGTCGCGTCAGGTTTGCACGGTGTCGGTGTGAGCGCGGTCAACGCACTGAGCGAATGGTTTGAGGCGACCGTGCGCCGCGATGGACAAATCTACCGCCAGAAATATGTGCGCGGCGTTCCCAAAACCGAAGTCAAAGTTGTCGGCAAATATCCAAAAGGTGAACGCTCCGGCCAGATTCAACGTTTCTATCCGGACAAGCAAATTTTCAAAGAGATCGATTACAAGTTCGACGTGCTCGCGCAGCGCTTCCGCGAGATGGCGTTCCTGACGCGCGGTTTGACGATTTCGTTTCGCGACGAGCGCGACGGGCGGGCGATGACGTTTTATTTCGAAGGCGGTATCACCTCGTTCGTACGTTACCTCAACAAGAACCGCGGCGTCCTGCACGCGCCGTTCACCGTCGCGCGCGCGATCAACGGCTCGCAGATCGAAGCCGCGATCCAGTACACCGACGCGTACGGCGAATCGGTCTACACGTTCGCGAACAACATCAACACCGTCGACGGCGGCACGCACTTGACCGGCTTTCGCTCCGCGATCACGCGCACGCTGAACGATTACGCGCGCAAGAGCAACATCCTGAAAGAGAACGACCCCAATCTCACCGGCGACGACGTGCGCGAGGGACTCACCGCGATCGTGTCAGTGAAATTGGAAGAGCCGCAGTTCGAATCGCAGACCAAGGCGAAGCTCGGCAACGCCGAAGTCAAAACGCAAGTCGAGTCGGTCGTCACCGAATCGTTTAGCGGATTCCTGGAAGAGCATTCGCGCGAGGCGAAGGCGATCATCGACAAATGCCTTACGTCCGCGCGCGCGCGTGAAGCCGCGCGGCAGGCGCGCGACCTCGTCATTCGCAAGAGCGCGCTCGAATCGACGAGTCTGCCCGGCAAGCTCGCGGACTGTTCCGAAAAAGATTCCGAGCGCTCCGAGCTGTACATCGTGGAAGGCGACAGCGCGGGGGGCAGCGCGAAGCAAGGACGCGACCGCAAGTTTCAGGCGATCCTGCCGCTGCGCGGCAAAATTATGAACGTCGAAAAATCGCGGCTCGACAAGATGCTGCAAAACGAAGAGATTCGCGCGATGATCACCGCGATCGGCACCGGCGTCGGCGACGGGTTCGACCTCAGCAATTTGCGGTACGGGCGCGTGGTGATCATGACCGATGCGGACGTCGACGGCGCACACATTCGCACCCTGCTGCTCACTTTCTTCTTCCGCTATATGGAAGGATTGATCGAACACGGTCATCTCTACATCGCCCAGCCGCCGCTTTACAAGGTGAAAGCCGGCAAAACCGAAGAGTACATTTTTGACGACAAAGACCTGGAAGCGTTCAAGAAGAAAATCAAGAGCGACAAGATCGACATTCAACGCTACAAGGGTCTCGGCGAAATGAACCCGGAGCAGCTCTGGGAGACGACAATGAATCCGGAGAATCGAACGATGCTGCAAGTGGGACTGGAAGACGCGGCGGAAGCCGACCGCACGTTCGAGATGCTGATGGGCAGTGAGGTCGCGCCGCGCAAGCGGTTCATCCAGACGCATGCGAAGAGCGTGAGGAATTTGGATGTGTGATGATCGGTTGCAAAACGCAACGGCAGTCCATTTCGAAATGGACTGCCGTTTTTTCTTGAGGCGCCGAGCGGATTCGGACCGCTGATCAGGGTTTTGCAGACCCTTGCCTTACCACTTGGCCACGGCGCCGGCGAACCAAAGTATACTTGATTTGGTCGGAGTGTCAAATCGAAATTCACAAGCCGATCGCATTGGCAATCACCTGCCTGCCCTCTGGCGATTCGATGAATTCTCTGAACTTTAATTGCGCGCAGGTGCACGCGCGCATGCGATTACGCGCCAGGTAAATCTCGCGCCGCACCGACAGTCCCTCTACTGGAACTGCTTTGATCGTCCCCAGTTCCAACCCACGCCGCACCGCAACACGCGATACAATCGAGATGCCGTGCCCGGCTTCTACCGCCGCTTCTACTGCCTCCACGCTGCCGAGTTCCATCGCGACGTGCAGGTCATCGGCGGATAGACTTTGCTCCGCCAGAGTTGCCGCGACCAACTGCCGCGTCGCCGCGCCGCCCTCGCGCAGAATCCACTCGGCGGTCCCCAGTTCCGCCGGCGCAATGCGCTCGCGGCTTGCCCACGGATGATGCGCGCCGACGATCAACACCAGCTCGTCGGTGAGCAGCGACCAACATTCCAATTCTTTGGCTTTGGAGCATAAACTCAGCACGCCAATGTGGATTTTTTTCTCGAGCAATCTTTCTTCGACGCTCTGACGGTCCATCACCTCGACCGAAAATTGAACTTCCGGATATTGTTTGCGGAACGCGCCGATGAGATGAGGCAAGATGTACTTGCCAGGGCTGGTGCTGCAGCCAATCACCACGTGCCCTTTCACCAAACCCTGCGACGCGCACATCGATTCTTCGATCCGCGAGGAGAGCTGGATCATCTCGCGCGCCATCGGAAGCAGATCGCGCCCAGCTTCCGTCAACACGATCCGTCGCCCGATGCGCTGAAAGAGCTGAACCTTCAATCGCTGCTCAAGCGCCTGAATCTGAAAACTGATTGCCGGCTGGCTCAAGTGCAGCTTGCGCGCCGCGGCGGAGAAATTTTCTTCCTCCGCTGCCACCGCAAAGATCTGTAACTCATGGACTTCGACCATCCTTAATCTCCTCGAAAACAAAAATGCCTCGCCGCGAACCATCTCGCTAGCGAGGCATTCGACGCCTCATAGAATTGTCTCTACTCGATTCTATCGCGCGACACCCGAAATGTCAAAAATTGGTTATGCTGGCTCGTCTCTTCATAAGCGCTCTTTGGGCATGTTAATCCAACATCCGTATAGATAAACGACGGAAAATCTATTGACTTTATAAGCTGCGCGCGATATAGTGTTAGTGAAATATTCCACGAGCACGCGAAGCTGCTGTTCGTCTTTCGTTTGTTCCAAGGTTACGTTTGCCTCTCTCGCCAACGCGGGAGAGGCAATTTTTGTAAGACATTTTTAGAAAGGTGCGTATGACTGATTTCAATCCAAAACTGACTCGCCGCGGATTTCTCAAAACCTCCGCGTCGAGCGTCGGTGCCCTGGTTTTTCTCGACCGTGCTTTCTGGTCGATGACCTCTGGCTTGGCGAAGCTGGGTGCGCCCCTGCCCTGGTTCAAAGGACAGGTGAAGACCACGTACAACTATTGCGACATCTGCCCGTGGCGCTGCGGCATCGTCGTCAAGAGCGTTGGCAACCGCGTGTACAAAATCGACGGCAACCCGAAAGACCCAAAATCGCGCGGGATGCTCTGCGCGCGCGGGCAAGCCGGCGTTTCGTTCCTGTACGATCCGGACCGATTGAAGCAGCCGATGATCCGCACCGGCGCACGCGGCGAAGGCAAATTCAAGAACGCCACCTGGGAGGAAGCGCTCGATTATTCTGCGCAGAAAATGCTGACGATCAAAGACCGGTACGGTCCGGAATCGGTCGCGTTCTTCGGTCACACGTCCGGCGATTTCTGGTTCACCGATTATTTGTCGCAGGCGTGGGGTTCGCCCAACTCCGCGAAACCGTCCGTATCGATGTGCACGACGCCGCGCGAAGAAGCCGCGCTCATCACGTTCGGCCGCGCCATCGGCAACCACGAGCCGGTCGATTGGGACAACGCGCGCGCCATCGTCCTCATCGGCACGCACATCGGCGAGGACGCGCGCAATACGATGATGCAAGATCTCGCGAACGCGCGAGCGCGCGGCGCAAAACTCGTCGTCGTCGATCCGCACTATTCCTCCGCCGCAATGAAAGCGGATTACTGGCTGCCGATCAAACCCGGCACCGACACCGCGCTGCTCCTCGCGTGGATGAATGTTCTTATCGGCGAAAAATTGTACGACGCGGATTTCATCGCCAAGTGGACCGTTGGTTTCGACCAACTCGCGGATCACGTCAAAGCGTTCACGCCGGAATGGGCAGCACCGATCACCGATCTGCCGGCGGACAAGATTCGCGAAACCGCGCGCGCGATGGGGCGCAATCGCCCGCAGTCGGTCATCGTGCCGGGTCGTCACGTCATCTGGTACGGCAACGACACGCAGCGGATGCGCGCGGTCTACATCGGCAACGCGCTCGTCGGCGCCCTCGGACGACCCGGCGGAATGTACTTTAACAAGCCGCCTTTCATCGACGAAATCCAGCACCCTCCGTTTGCCGCGACCAGCGGCGCGGGCGGCTGAAGCAGCACCCCTGGGGAAGAGGCAGGTCTGCCTCTCGGTCCAACCGGCAAGGCACGCGCGGACGGCGCGCGCGATCGGTTTTTGCGCGGCGGCACCGCGATTCAAGAACTCGTCGAGCCGATGATCACCGGCAAGCCGTACCCGATCAAAGGATTGATCGCCTACGGCGTGAGTCTGTTCCACACGCTGCCAAACGTGCCGCGTACAAAAGAAGCATTGAAAAATCTCGATTTCTACATGGCGGTCGACACGCTACCGCAAGATCACATCGCGTGGGCGGACGTCGTGCTGCCGGAAGCGACGTACCTCGAACGCTACGATGAGTTGTGGGCGTGCTCGCACAAGACGCCGTACATCGCGCTGCGCGAGCCGGCGGTCGAGCCGTACGCGCAGACGAAACCGGCGTGGTGGATCGTCCGTGAACTCGGCGTCCGTCTCGGCTTGCAAGATTTCTTCAAGTGGCAAACCGCGGAAGAATACCTGAACCAGCGGCTCAGTTCCATCGGTTTGAATCTCGACAAACTGCGCGCGCAAGATGGCATCGCGATGCAGCCGGGCAAACCCTTGCTCGCCGATTTCGAAAAGGAAAACGCGTCGCCGTTTGCGACGGAAAGCGGCAAGGTCGAGCTGTACGCGGCGTCGCTCGAAAAATCCAAGTTGAGTCCGATGCCCGTCTACGAAGCAGTCGCCGCGCCGCCCGCCGGGTTCTTCCGCTTGCTCTACGGGCGCAGCTCGGTGCACACCTTCAGCCGCACGACGAATACGCCGGTGCTCAATGAACTGATGCCGGAGAATGAAATCTGGGTCAACGATACAGCTGCCGCGCAACTTGGTTTGAAGAATGGGGATCGCGTGATGCTGGAAAATCAAGATGGCGCAAAGAGCGGCCCGATCAAAGTGAAAGCGACGCCGCGCATTCGCAGCGACGCGGTCTTTATGGTGCACGGTTTCGGTCACGCCGCGCCGGGATTGACCCGCGCGAACCAGCGCGGCGCGAGCGACGCGATATTGCAGACGCAGTACGCGCTCGATCCGATCAGCGGCGGCGCGGGCTTGCGGGTCAACTTTGTGCGATTGGTCCCTGCGGGGGAGGCGTGAGATGACAACCCGCTACGCTTTCTCCATCGATCTCGACCGCTGCATCGGCTGCCAGGCGTGTGTCGTCGCCTGCAAGACCGGCAACGAAGTGCCGTTGACCGATTCCTTCATCGCGGTGCGCGACATTGTGCGCGGCACATCGCCCAACTTTTTCGGATCGTTCGCGCACCATCGCTGCTTCCATTGCGGCGACGCCGCGTGCGTGAACGTCTGCCCCACCGGCGCGCTGTCAAAATGGAACGGGCTGACGGTCGTCGATACCGACAAGTGCAGCGGCTGCGGCTATTGCACCGACGCGTGTCCGTACCAAGTACCGCACATCACCAACAATCACGTTTCCAAGTGCATCGCCTGTCTCGATCTGGTGAAGGATGGGCAGACGCCGTGGTGCGCGCAGACCTGCCCCAGCCAGGCGATCAAGTTCGGCGAGCGCGATCAGATTCTTGTGGACGCGCAGGCGCGCGTCGCGGTAATCCAATCGCGTTACCCAAACGCGCAAGTCTACGGCGACAAGCAACTCGGCGGACTAGGATTGATGATGATCCTGCTCGACCAGCCGGCAATCTACGGACTGCCGGCGAATCCGGAGATCACGCTGCCGCTTGCCGCGTGGCAAAAGGTGGGCCAGCCGGCATCGGTTGGACTGACGCTGACGGCGGTCGCGGCGACCGGGCTATCGTTCATCATCGCACGGCGGCAACATCTGCGCGAGAAAGCGGCGCAGCGCAACGATGAAGAGGCGTTCGATGCAACGTCTCTGCCGGCGGAAGAGGAGAAGAAAGACAATGGCTAGCGAATCAATGCGCCTCGTGCGCCGATACCTGCCGACGCAGCGGCTCGTCCACTGGATCGGCGTGGCAACGTTTGTCGCGCTGCTGTTCAGCGGCATCGCGCTGCTCGTTCCGCCACTGGCGTTTTTCGCTTACGGCGGCGCGCCCCGCTTGATCCACCGCATTGCGGTCGTTCCTTTCATCCTGCTGCCGATCCTCTACGTCGTCCTCAACCCCAAGCAGGCGAAGGAACTGCTGATCGAATCATTCACGTTCACGCGCGACGACATCGAATGGTTCAAGCACATGCCGGCGTACTTTTTCGGACGAACGAAAGGGCTGCCGCCGCAGGGACGGATCAACGCCGGGCAGAAACTGCATCACGCGACGACGTTCCTGATGTTCATCGTTGTCGCCGCGTCCGGGTTTGTGCTTCTCTTCGGCAAAGGTCAACTCGGACCGGATGGACTCGCCATCACCGCGATGGTGCACGACCTTTCGATGCTGGGCTTGACGGTGATGATGATCGGTCACTTGTACTTTACGTTCGTCTACGACGCGCTCTCTTCGATGCTCACCGGTTTTGTGACCGAAGAGTACGCGCGAATGGAACACCCAAAGTGGCTGGAGGAATTGCCACCGAACGCGTTCGTCGTCAAGAAAAAGTAGGACAAGTTTACAAAACTTGTCCAACAAAATTCAAGGAGGAATTCGAATGAATGCTCGTAAACTTGCTCTGATT
The DNA here is from genome assembly GCA_027457205.1 of Anaerolineae bacterium. GTDB lineage: Bacteria > Chloroflexota > Anaerolineae > UBA4142 > UBA4142 > DAIDTM01. The sequence continues at coordinate 9,003 of DAIDTM010000050.1, forward strand.
GCCCTGCTGCTCGTCGTGGCAATCACC
>DAIDTM010000051.1 GCA_027457205.1 Anaerolineae bacterium
CGCGATGTGCGTGCCCCATTCCGCCGACCTCCTTCGCGCTGATCAAGCCGAACAGTCCGGCGCGCGCGAGCGCGTCGACGCCAGCGCGCGGAAATTCCGCGTTCTGATCGACCAGCGGCGCGGCAGGCGCGACGACATCGGTTACAACTTTTTCAAGCGTATTGATGTATTCCTCAGGCATTAGCTCTCCTTCGATTTGACGGAGGACGGATGACCGAAGACGGAAGACATCCGGCGTCCGTCTTTCGTCCTCCGTCGGTTTTACAAACTCCAATGCACGCCGCAGCCCTTGCAGGGTGCCGGCGGAGCGTCGCTCAACAATTCCGCGCGCCATTTTTGGTAACGTTCATCGTTCCACAGTTTCTGAAAGTCTTGCTTGAACAGATTGCCCATCTTCAAACTTTCGTAATCTGTCGTCGCGAACGGGCTGATGCAGCACGGCAGGCAGTTGCCATTCGCGGTCACGTACGCCGTCGTCCACGGTCGCAAGCACGGCAGCCACGGGCGCGGATCGGCGCGCTGTGACGCCGCGAGACTCTGACGCGGATCGGTCGCGCCGGACGAGCGGAGCGTGACGCCCAGCTCGCGCGCGATGGTTTCCGCCTCCGCGATCATTCGATCCACCGTCGCGTCAAAATCGTCGAAAAGCGCGTGACCGCGCTCCATCAAGCCGGGCGGATTCGCGCTGTCGAGATAGTAGACCATCCGCTGCAAGTACACTTCGCGGCCGCCCACGCGCGCGGCGAGCCGCACCAGGTCGGGCAATTCGCCGATATTCTCGCGCATCCCGGTCATCCAGATCGAGACGCGCGGCGCGGAGGCGTTCAGTTCGCGCTGCCGCGCGGTAAAGCGTTCGAGGTTCTCCACGATCTTGTGGAGCAGCGGCGCGCCGCGAATCCGCGCGTACGTTTTCGGATTCGCGCCGTCGATCGAAACGCGCATTTCGTCCAAGCCGCTCGCGATCAACTTGCGCCCCCACGCTTCGCTGAGCAGCGTCGCGTTGGAGTTGAAGAGGACGGTAACATTGCGCGCCTTGAGGTATTCGATCATCCGCGCGAGCTCTTGGTTCATCAGCGGCTCGCCGATGCCATGCAGCACCGCGCGTTGCATCTCCGGGAATTGCTCGACGATGCGGAGGAAATTTTCCCAGGACAGGGTTTGGGGCGGTTCGTACGTGACGAACGTGCGCGGGCAGGTCTCGCACAGGAGGTTGCAATGGTTCGTAACTTCGATGAACACAACGCGCGGCAAGTGGACAGCGATTGCGCCGCGCGCGTTCGGATCGACAAAGGTATACGCGGCAGGTAAACTGGCTAAGGTGTCGCGTGGAACGTTTAGGACCATTGGCGACTGAACCATCCCGGCTCCTTTCTCGAACGCGTTCATTATAGCCGAGATACATTTCGGAGGTATAAAGAAATTCTAAAAAATAGATTACGCAAAATCAAAACGCGGCAGCATCGGTCGGATTGGACCGCGCTGCCGCTTCCGAATGTCGAACTTTTTTGTGCCTGCCGCTCAGGGCGATACGTTCGCCGGCACGCGAAGCGAGTCCGCCCCGCGCGTGGCATTGGCATGCAGCGGGACCAGCGTGTTGATCGCGTCCAGCAATTGCTGATCGCCGCTTGCCTGCACCTGCGCGGCGGTCATCGACTGCTCCATATCCGGCGTCACCGGCGCGACTCCCGCCGGCAAAGCAACCACCTGATCGGGCGTGATGCCCTTGTGCCAGATGACGCGCCCGTTCGGCGTCAGCCATTCTTCCGTCGCGAGCAGCAGCGCCGAGCCGTCCGGCAGCCCGAACTGATTCAGCACGGTGCCGGTGCCAAAGGTCGTCTCGCCGATCAACGTCGCGCGGTGCGCGTCTTGCAGCGCGCCGGCGACAATTTCCGACGCGCTGGCGGTGCCATTGTTGACCAAGACCACCATCGGCAGATCGGTCACCGGACGACCGGTTTCCACGCCGACCGGTGTAATTTTTCCTTGCGCGTCTTTTTCCAATAACACATTGCCGCTCTTGAGAAATTGGCTGTCGGTATTCACGGCTTCATCCAGCAAGCCGCCGGGGTCGTTCCGCAGATCCAACACGATGCCGGTCAATCCCTGCTGCTTGATCTCTGCCAATGCCTTTTGCAATTCCTGACTGACGCCCTGACTGAATGCGGCGATGCGAACATCGGCGATCGTCGTGCCAGGCACGCGCTGCCAGGTGACATTTTGCAGGGCGATCTTGGCGCGCGTCAGCGTATAGTCCGTAGACTGCCCGGTCTGCGGATCGAGAATCGTCAAGGTGACCGTCGTGCCGGCGGGACCCAGAATGCGCTGGACGACTTGATCGAGCGGCAAGCCAGAAATGTCCGCGCCGTTGACCTTGAGAATCATTTCGCCGGCGCGCAGCCCGGCGTGCTGCGCCGGCGAGCCGTCGATCGGCGCGATGATGACGACATGTCCGTCTTTCGTTTGCACTTCGAGACCGACGCCTTCAAATTCGCCTTGCGTAAAATTGTTTTCTTGCTTCAACATCTGGGGCGTGAGAAACGTGCTGTGTCCCGTGTCGCCGAGCGCGTTTACCATTCCGCTGATCGCGCCGTAGGTCAGCGGCTGCGATTGCACCGCGGCGCGATCGACGTACTCGCGATTGATGGTGTTCCACGCGTCCTGGATGAGCGAAAAGTTGGGCGTGTTGCTCGACGCGGGACTCGGTTGAGCATACGCGACCAGAGCGAATCGGTCGAGCACAACGCCGCCCGTCGCGCCAATGCTTAACGTCAGCGCGAACGCGACGACCAACGCCAGAATACGCAGTTTTGATTTCACAATGCCTCCGACGCGCCTGCAATCTAACGCCGAGAGGAGAGTCGCTGAAGCGAGACAGGGGAAAGACTCCTTCAGCCACTCCGCCTCTCGGCGCGATGGTGCGTTACTAATCATACGTTTCCATCACAACGAACGGATTTCCTGCGTCATAAACCGAATATAGGCAATGGCGAAGCAAATCGCCATCAGCGCGAGCAACCCCACCACTTGGGGCCACACGAGCAAGAGACTTTGCGCCAGCGGCAACGGATTGGGCACGAGACCGATGACATCCTGGAGCAAGATCGGTCCGAGCGTACGTACTTGCGGCATCAAGATGGCGATGGTCGCTTCCTGAAACAAGGTATTCGGCGAGACCCGCGCGAGCATATCGCGCAGTTGCGTCGTCTGGAGGATCGCGTTCGGATCCAGTGCGGTATTTGCCGAACTCACTGCGTTCGCAATCGAGTCGGCGATCATCGAGACGAAGAACGTGAAAAAGATCCAGGATGCGATGCCCGCCAGTGCCGCCGTCGCGGTGTTGCGAAGCAGCACGGAAAATGTCGTCGCCAGCGCAAGCCAAAAGCCGACGTAGAGGATGCACACGATCAGAAAGGCGATGACGCGCAGCAGTTCTTCCGTCGATGGAATGATCGCCAGGATCCAGATGCCCAGCGCCGAAACGATCACGACGATACTTGCCAGCATGATCGCCACCGTCGTGAGGGCGGCGAGGAATTTGCCGTTCACCACTGCGTCGCGATAGATCGGTTGCGCCAGCAAGCGGCTCAACGTGCCGCGATTCTGTTCGCCGTTGATCGAATCGAACGCCAGCGCCAAGCCGACGAGAGGACCGAGAAAACTGATGAACGTGAAGAACGGCGGCAACGGTCCGCTCGGCGTAGTGAACATCAACAGAAAGACATTTTGCGAACTGGACACCTGATCGCGGATGGACTGCGCGGCGACATAGACCGACGACAGCCCGGCGAACAGGATCAAGATGAAGAGAATGATAAAGCGGCGGCTTCCCAGATGGTCCGCCAGTTCTTTGCGATACACCGCGGCAAGTCCGCGCATAGAATCACCTCCGACCTATCGCTTCCGAAATGAAATCTTTGCTTTCTCGGCAAAGAAATCTGTCCACAAAGTTCACAAAGATCACGAAGGAAAAACGGGAGCTTTTCGTGTGGTTTGGTGTTCTTCGTGGATGATCTGTCCAGATTGGTTTCGGCTCGTGCGAGTTAGGTCTGAAAGTATTTCAAGTAGATTTCTTCCAAGCCGTAATCGCGTTGACGCAGATGGAAGAGCGACCAGCCGCGATCCGTCACCGCGCGCGCAATCGCCGGGCGTACATCGACGGTCGCGCGCACGCGCCAGTACTCCGCGTCGCGCTCGACGCCGACAACGCCGGGGATTTTTCGTAGCAGCTCGCCTAGTTCCGCGCCGTTCGGTTCGGCGCTCACTTCCAGAGTGCGGATCCCGCCGGCAAGGCGCTCCGCCAATTGACTAATCGAGCCGTGTGCGATCAATTTGCCTTTGACGAAAATGCCGACGCGCGAGCAGATTCGCTGCACTTGCTGCAACTGGTGCGACGACAGCAACACCGTCAACTGCTCCTCCTCCGTCATCGCGCGGATGAGATCGAGCAGTTGATTGACCGCTTCCGGGTCCAAGCCAAGCGTTGGCTCGTCGAGGATCACGAGACGCGGCTTTTTGATGAGCACGTCCGCAATGCCGAGCCGCTGGCGCATCCCGTGCGACAACTGGCTGACGGGTTTGCTCGCTACCGCGTCCAGTCCCACGCGCTCCAGCGCCCACGCGCCGCGTCGTTTGGACTCGGCGTACGATAGCCCATTGAGATCGGCAGTGTAGTACAAATTCTCGCGCGCCGATAGGTCGTCGTACAGCGCCACGCGCTCCGGCAAATAGCCCACGCGCCGCTTGACCTCGATGGGTTGGCGCGCCGGATCATAGCCCAGGATTTTGACCGCGCCTTCGGTCGGATCGGTCATTCCCATCAGCATCAGGATCGTCGTCGTCTTACCTGCGCCATTGGGACCCAACAGCCCAAAGATTTCTCCTTCCGTCAACTGAAAGTTCAGGTGATCCACCGCGGTAAAATCGCCGTACCGCTTGACGAGGTCGCGCGTCTCCACGATGAGCGAAATGGATTCCGCCGGGCGCACGGACAATTGCGCGGTCTGTTCGTCGATCGGCAATACCTCCACCATCGCTTTTACCTCCGACTGTAGCGCGCAAAGACCAGTCCCAGCCCGACCACGACGACGGCGATTGCGCCGACCGCTACCCAGCCCCACGTCGTGGGAGTTTCGACCGTCACGCGAATATCTTTGCTATCCGACGCCGAACCACTCGACGCGGTCAGCGTCACCATATAATCGCCGGCGAGTGCACGCGTGCCCGGCTGGATGCTCGCATTCACTTGTGCAGTTTGTCCCACTGGCAAACTGTCGATCGTGCTCGGCGTCAGCGTGACATTCCAGCCGCTGGGCGTGGATGCGGAGAGGGAGACATTTTGCAGCGGCGCGGAGCCGCTGTTCTTGATAATGAGCGGCAAGCTGGTCGTCGCATCAACGGTGGGGTGGGTGTTGAGCTGCCCGCTCGACGTCGTCAGACTCAACGCCGGATTGCCGATCACGACCACCGACAGCGGAATTTGCGCCGTGTCGCCGCCCGCTGTCGCGCGAACCGTGACCGGGTAGCGTCCCGCTGGCGTGGAATGCGGCGGCGTCACATCCAATTCCATACTTTGGTTGCTGCCACTCTTTAGACTGATCGCGGACACCTGCGTCGATTCGTACGACGGTTTGAGCGTCGCTTGCCAATTCGGCGGCACCGTCGTGGCAAAGTTGATCGTGCGATCCTGGCTGGAATTGTTGGTGATACTGAAGGTGAAACTAAAGGAACTGTCGGCTTGTCCGCTCAAATCCGGATACGACGTGGTGAGCGTCAAACCGCCTTGGCTAGACCTGGGTTGCAGCGTCACCGTCACGCTCACGTTGTTCATCGCCGTCCCATCCTGATTGACGGCTTGGACGTTAAAGACATAGTCCTGCGTCTTGGCATCCGCCGGCGGTGTGACCTGAAGATCGACCGAACGCGAAGAATTCGGATCGACGGTCACCTGGCGCAGCGTAAAGCCGCCGCTCTGGAACGTCGGCTTCCAATCGGCGGGACCATTCACTTTAAGGTCGAGCACTTGCCACGCCTGGGTCTTGTTCGTCAAGTTGACCGAAAACGTGAGCGGACTGCCGACGGTAGCAATCACCGCCGGATAATCCGTCGAGAGTACGACCGGCGTGGCAACGGCGGGCGTATCGCCCAGCGCGATGCCGGGCATCAAGCCGAAGAGCAGCATCAGCGTACTCACGGTTATAGCCAATCGGACGCGTTTCATAATTCGACTTTACCTCCAGAGTGAAATAGAGTTGGTTCGAGCGCGCGAGGGCGCGGTTTCAAGACGTTTGGGATGGACGACTAGCCAGCGTCACCCGGATGTTCATCTGATTGCCGTCGCGCAAGACCGAGAGCGTTACCGCATCGCCCACGTTGTACCGCGCGATCGCCGATTGCAATTCCGCGGCGCTGGCAATGGACTGACCATCCACGGCGACGATCACATCACCTCCGATGCGAACGGTTTTTCCGCCGATCACCGTGGTTTTGTAACTGCCTTGCAAACCCGCCTTGTCCGCCGGGCTGCCGGATTCTACCTGTTCTACCAAGACGCCCTGTTGATTGGACGATAGATTCATCGCTCGGGCGGTCTGCGCCGTCAGCGTCGTGTCCTGGACGCCCAGCCACGGCGCGGTCGCCGCGCTCTGACTGGGCTGGCTCGTCTGCGCGCTCGTGGATGGACGCGCCGCCAGCGTGACCTGGATCGACTGCGATTTGCCATCGCGCAAAATGGTCAGCGTGATCGTCTGGTTGACCTCGGTCGAGCGCGCGAGCATCGCGACGAGATCGTCGAACGATTGAACGGGCTGCCCATCGAGCGCGGTGATGACATCGCCGCCCACGCGAACGCTTTGTCCGTCGATCGTCGTCTGGCGCGTGCTTCCGCGCAAGCCGGCTTTGTCTGCCGGACCGCCCGGCGTTACATCGACGACGAGCGCGCCGCGCTGGTCCGCGTTCAATCCCATCGCCTGCGCGAGCGTAGGATCGAGCGATGTGCCGCTGATGCCGATCCACGGATGCGCGTAATGCCCGGTCTGGATCAGCGCAGGCACCACTTTTTGCACGATGGCAGACGGGATCGCAAAACCGATGCCGGACGACGCGCGCACCGGCGATTCAATCGCCGACGTGACGCCGATGACCTGACCTTGATCATTCAGCAGCACGCCGCCCGAGTTGCCTGGATTGATCGGCGCGTCGGTCTGGATCACGTCCGGAATCGTGTACGACGCGCTTGAGGTCGAATTTCCATTCACCGGCAACGAGCGTCCGAGCGCGCTAACAATGCCAGTCGTCATCGTGTTGTGTTCGCCAAAGGGATTGCCAATCGCAATCGCCAACTGTCCCACTTTGAGTTGCGTCGAATCCGCCAGCTGGACTGGATGCAATTCGTTTGCCGGCGCGTTCACTCGGATCACCGCCAGATCGCTGTCCGGATCGCTGCCGACGACCTTGCCGGGAACCACGGTGCCATCGGCAAACGTGACCGAGATTTGATTTGCGCCGGCGACCACGTGGTTATTCGTCACGATATCGCCGGACGTGTCCCATACAAAGCCGGAGCCCAACGCCTGCTGGTACTGGTACTGCGGCTGTTGGTTCTGCGGAAATCCGAAGAACGGAAAGTTGGGAATCTCCGGGATCGTTGGAAACTGAACGGCTTGTTTCTGCACGACGCGAATCGTCACCACCGATGGATTGACCTGATTGTAGATCTGTTCCAGTGTGGCGTCGAAACCTGCCAGACTTGCCGGCGCGGGAAGCGTCGCGCTCACCGGCACCGGCGTGGACGCCGCGGTTCGCGCGGGCGCTTGCGCGAACGCCCACGTCGATGGGGACAAGACCACTATCGCGGTGAAGGCAGCCAACCCCACCATCAATCCAATGCCTACCACGATAATCAACAAACTGATTCTTTTCAACATAGACGCCTCCGAAGAAGGCAGGTCGGTTCGCTCATCTGACAAACGCCAGGAGAATCACGGCGGAGAACATTCCCGACGCAAAGGCAGCCAGCACGAGCAGTCCGAGCAGTATGTCATCGCGCGCACCAGCCGCTGCGTTGCCGGCGATGGGTCGGCGCAAACGGAACCAGCCCCAGCCCATCAACGCAATGAGCAATCCGAGCAGAACACCCAAGAGCAGCGGCAACGCCTCCAAATCTGGCATGGAATATCCTTGGTCAGGAATCGCCCGACCTCCAAATCGAACTCACCATAGCACAAGAAACGCCGCCGGGTCTTTAACCAAATTGAAAGACGACCTTAAGGGAATCTTAAGACTCCAACCTCCCGCAGGTTCCTGAATGACCGTCCAACAAAAAACGCGAAGAGATTCGTTCGTCTCTTCGCGTTCGCACGCGCGTCCAGTTCACGCGTCAGCCGGCGTTAGAGCCGGTCTGAAAAGTTCTGGATCTCTCGCAAAGACGCAAAGGGTTTAGATAAATTTCTTGGCGACTTGGCGGCTTTGCGTGAGTTTTAAGACATAGTTCTTAGGTGTTCACCGGCAGCCACAGTGTCAGACGGCTGCCTTTGCCCGGCGCGCTGTCGACTTCAAGCCGACCGCCGTGGCTGATCGCCAAATCTTTGGCGATAGTCACGCCCAGCCCCATCCCATACGAAAACCGTCCGCTCGAACGCCCGCGATAAAAGGGATCGAAAATCAGGGCTTGCTCGTCGGTGGGGATGCCAACGCCGGTGTCGCTGACCCGAATCCAAATCTCGTCGCCGGCGCGCCCGGCGGTGACGGAAACCGTGCCGCCGGCTTTGGTGTATTTGATGGCGTTGCTCAACAAGTTGCTCATCACCTGCGCCAGTCGATCCGGGTCGGCGCGCAGAATCGGCAAGTTGTCCGGGATATCCACCTGCCATTGCAGCCCTTTGGCTTGGGCAGCATGTTTCCAGGTCGTCAGCACGCGCGGCAGCCATTCGTCAAAGGCAAGCGGACGGAGATCGGTTTTCATTCCGCCCAGCACGCGGTCGTACAAACGCGCCAAATCGTCCAACAGCCGGCGCAGATGACTGATCTCTTCTTCCATCCCATCGAGCAGTTCCTGCCGCAGATCGGCTTGCTGGTCTGCCCCGCCGCGCAGTGCTTGAATTCCGGAGTTGAGCGCGCCGAGCGGTGTGCCTAGCTCGTGTACCAGATTGGAGAGCAGTAAACGGCGCGCTTCCTCCACCGCGCGAATGCGTTCGGCGAGCGTATTGAACGCGTGCAAGAGAACGCGAACCTCGTCCGGTCCTTGCTCCGGCAGTGGCGTCGGGTCTTGACCGCTGGCTAGGCGATACACGGATTGAGCCGCCTGTCGCAGCGGTCGTTCCAGATTGAACGCCAGCACCAAGCCCACCATCGCGCCCAGCACCAGCGCGACGCCGAGAATTTCTCCGATGAACGCGCGCAGCCGAAAGAACTCGGCGGATACGCCCGCCAGACGATGCGTGAGGCGCACGACGCCGACGACGTGCTGTTGCGAGTCCACGACGGGCGCTAACACGTCGACGATTTCGGTCTGGAGTTGCTGACCGTAGACGCTGCGTACGCTCATCGTCCCGGCGAGCACCGGTCCCAAGTTGTTGATTGGCGGAACTTGCCCGACCAGATTGGCATCGGCGGCATCGCTCGAAGCCAGCAAACGACCGTGCGGATCGAGCAGCATAATGCGCGGCACCAACTGCGATTTGAACTGATCGACGAAAGTCTGCGCGGCGGCGGAATCGCTCCAGATGTCCGGGCGATCGGCGGCGATTTGCGCCAGCAGTGTGGCTTCGCTCTTGGTTTCCGCGGCGAGGTTGACCAGCAGCACCTGGGATTCCAAAATGTAGACGAGGGCGATGCCGGTCAGAGGAACGACGAGCAGCAGGGGCAGTGTATGACTGAGGATGAATCGACGGCGCAGGGTGTTGAACATCACGCCCCCTGCGATTCCAATCGATAGCCCACGCCGCGCACGGAGACGATGCGGCGCGGATGCTGCGGGTCGTCTTCCAGTTTCTCACGCAGCCAGCGGATGTGGACGTAGACGACTTGCGGCTCGCCGGCATACTCCGCGCCCCATACGCGCGCCAGCAATTGCTCGACCGAGAGCACTTTGCCGGCGTCCAGCGCGAGCGCGTGCAGGAGGTCGAACTCGCGCGGCGCGAGATCGATCGGCTTGCCGCGCAGCGTGACGGCGTGCGCGTTCGGATCGATCGCCAAATCGCCGACGACGAGCGGGGCGGAATTCGGCGCAGGCGCGGGCTGCGCGCGCCGCAAGACCGCCTTGATGCGCGCCAGCAACACGTCCAGATCGAACGGCTTGGTGATGTAATCGTCCGCGCCGAGTTCCAGCCCCAGCACCTGATCGATTTCACGATGCCGCGCGGTGAGGAAGATGACTGGGATTTGAAAAGAGGCGCGGTATTGTCGCAGCGCGTCCAAACCGTCCATGCCCGGCAGTCCGATGTCCAGGAGAACCAGATCGGGCAGATCGCTGCCCGCCATCGCCAGCGCGTCTTCCGCATTGGCGGCGGTGCTGACGCGATAACCGGCGTGTTCCAGATTGAATGCGAGACTGCGGCGCATCAACGCGTCGTCGTCAACCAGAAGAATGTGCGCGGATGGCATCCCGACCTCCAATTGCTGACGGATCAACTCGGCGCGGGCTGGTCACACCTCTACGGCGCGCCGCGGCTTGACGCGGCACTTTTCCACCTCGATGATCTTCTGGATGAGCTGTGCGGTGTCGTCGAGCGCGTTGTCCTCGTTCACGATAACATAGTCGAATTTCTCGACCTCGCCCATCTCTAACCGCGCGGCGTGCAGGCGAATTTGCAGGTACTCCTCCGGCTCGGTGCGCCGTCGGCGCAAGCGCGTTTCCAGCGCGTCAATCGACGGCGGGAGCAGCATAATAAACACCGCGTCGGGCACGAGCCGCTTGACCGTCGCCGCGCCCTGCACATCGATCCGCATAATCACGTCCTGCCCGCGCGCCAGCGCCGCGCGCACTTCGCTCCGCGAGTTGCCGTACTCATGACCATAGACGACGGCATGTTCCAAAAAATCGCCGCGCTGCTCCATCTCCGCAAATTTTTCTTTGGTGATAAAGTGATAATCGACATCGGCGATTTCTTCGGCGCGCTTGGGGCGCGTGGTATTCGTCACGAGAAAGTGGAACGGATAGCGCAGCTCTTGCATCCGCTTGAGCGCGGCGTCTTTGCCGACGCCGGAGGGTCCCGAAACGACGATGAGCAGCGGCGGACGGTCCGGCAAAGCGATCACGGTGGCGGCAGGTTCAGTCATGGTGCGCCTCCGAATTTAACGGCGCGCCGACGCGCGCGATTTTTTCCGCATGTCCCAATCCCTTGGTCGCGTTCGCGGAATCGACGATCAGCGACGCGTGCTGGACGACCATGCGATAGTTCACCTGCCGGTGCGCGGTCACGATGACGACGACGTCGCTCTGGCGCAGCGCGGCGCGCGTCAGTGGGATGGATTGCAGCGCCGTCTGCCCACGATGAAATACGTCGTTGCCGACGTGGAAGGTGGGTACGTACGGATCGTGGTAACTCACCTGCGCGCCGCGCTCGAGCAGGACTTCGATCACGCGCTCGGCGGGCGAATTGCGGGCGTCGTCCACATCGCGCTTGAACGCGACGCCCAGCACCAGTACGCGCGCGCCGTTCAGCGCCTTGCCTTGAAGATTGAGCAAATCGTCCGCCAGTTTGACGACGTGAAACGGCATACCCTGGTTTGTTTCCGCCGCCAGTTCGATGAACTTGGTGTAGAAATCGTACTCACGCGCCTTCCACGAAAGGTAGTATGGATCGACGGGTATGCAGTGCCCGCCCACGCCCGCGCCCGGGTAGAACGGCATAAAGCCGAACGGCTTGGTCTTGGCTGCCTCGATCACTTCCCAGATGTCGATGCCCATCCGCCCGCTCAGCAGCGCCAGTTCGTTGACGAGCGCGATGTTGACCGAGCGAAAGATATTTTCCAACAGTTTCGTCATCTCCGCGGCGCGCGGCGATGAAACGACATGGACGTTCGGCGTGAGATGTACCAGCAGCGCCTTCGCCAGTTTCGTGCAGCGCGGCGTCAGCCCGCCGAGCACTTTGGGCGTGTTTTTGACGTTCCAGCCCTGGCTGCTCGTCGCGCCGGGATCGATCCGCTCCGGCGAAAACGCCAGGTAGAAATCCTTGCCGGCGCGCAGTCCGCCGGCTTCGAGGATTGGCTGGCAGACCTCTTCGGTGGTGCCGGGATACGTCGTGCTTTGCAGGATCACGAGCTGCCCGGCGCGCAGGCGCGGCGCGATGCCTTTCGTCGCGTTGATGACCGGCTGCAGGTCGGGCGCTTTCATTCGGTCGAACGGCGTGGGCACGCAGATAAAAATCACGTCGACCGTTCGTACCGCGTCGTAATCGTCGGTCGGCGTGAATTTCTTTTTGGTGACGAGTCGCTTGACGTCTGCGCTCTTGACATCCGGAATGTAACTCACGCCTTTTGCCAACGACGTGACCTTGCGCGCGTCCAGATCGATCCCGACGACCGGAAAACCGGCGCGGGCAAATTCAATGGCGAGCGGCAAACCGACGTACCCCAGTCCAATCACGCAAACCCGCGCAGTTTTGTTAGCGATTTTTTCTTCCAGCACCAAGTCAATTCTCCTTTGCAAATTCAAATTTCCACAGCGCCGCCGCGCCGGCAATCAGCGTGACCGCGGCGATAAAATAATTGGCGGGACTGCCTTCCTGCGCGCAGAACATCGCCAGCACGCCCAGCGCGCCGGCGACGAGGTACAAGGTCAGGACGGTTTCGCGCTTGGACATTCCCATCGCCACCAGCCGATGCGATAAATGATCGGTGCCGGGATGCGTCAACGGATTCAAGCCGCGGCGCAGGCGGGAAATAAAAACGAGCGTCGTGTCGAAAATCGGCAGCCCGAGCAGGATGATCGGAATGAACCAGGTGAACGCGATGGGCGCGGCAAAGCGCAATTTGATCCCAATCGCCGCGAGGATAAAGCCGATGAACAGACTGCCGGTGTCGCCCATAAAGATCGACGCCGGGTTAAAGTTGTAAACGAGAAAGCCAATCGACGCGCCGAGCAGCGCGGCGCTGAGACTGCCGACCAGATACTGCCCGTTGATCGCCGAGATCAGCACGAGGAACGCCGACGCCACCGCCGCGACGCCGCCGGACAAACCGTCCATATTGTCGAGCAGGTTCATCGCGTTGGTGATGCCGACGATCCATAACAGCGTGACCGCGGCGTTCAGCAGCGGCTGATCGAACAGCTCGATGGTCACGCCGGTGGCGATGAGAATCAGCGCGCCAAAAACCTGACCGATCAATTTGACGCCGGCGCGCAAACCAACGCGGTCGTCCCATGCGCCGAGAAACGACACGTAGGTCGCGCCGACGACGATGCTGATGAGCTGCGGAATGAAAAAGCGGTCGGCGAACAAGACCAGCGCGATGAGGAACGCGCCGTAGATCGCGACGCCGCCCAAGAGCGGAATCGCCCCAACGTGCGTCCGGTGCGCGCCCGGCTGCGCGACGATGCCCGAGCGCACCGCCAGACGACGCGCCAGCGGCGTGCCGCCTACTGCAAAGACGAGCGCGGTGGCGAAGATTAGCAAGAGGGTGGACATAGGTGGCGGATGGCGGATGGCAAATCGCAAATCGCAAATTGTTGACACGCCATTTGCCATTCGCTAATTGCCATTCGTTACATTCCCTTGCAGTGTCGTCACGTACGCTTGCAGCGTGGGCTTGTCTGCCGCGCCGGCGAGCGCGAGCGCGGCTTGGGCGGCGCTGAGGGCTTGATCGAGCTGCTTGGCTTTTTCCGCGTTGATGGCGACCTGCAGGTTTTGCCAGATCGCCTTTTCGTTTACCGGCGCGAGCGCGGCGGCGGCTACCACCGCGGTTTGCGCCTGGTCGAGCTGATTGAGCTGCAGACTCAGCAACGCCACGTTCTTCTCCGCGTCGTAATCGCCGGGCGCGAGGCGCGTGATGGTAATGTAGACCGGCAGCGCGAACTGCGGCTGCCCGCGCGCTTTCCACAGCGCCGCCAGATTGCGCTGCGCCGTCACGTCGTTCGGCGATTTCTGCGCGGCTTGAATCAAACTTTGCAGATTCTGAAGCTGCGTCGCAAAGTCCTGGAAACGCGACAGGTCTTGGCTATGCGACTGTGTCGCCAGATCGACTACATGCCGCATCGCCGTCACCGCCGCGTCGATCTGCCCGGTCTCGGAGAGGAAATTGACCAGCGTGAGATTCAACAGAGTATCGTTGGGAGCAAGCCGCACGGCTTGCTCGATTTCGCTGCGCGCGAGGTCGAGTTTGCCGGCGCTCTTGTACAGATTCGCCAGCGCGAGCCGCGCGGCGGTCGAACCAGGGCTAGCCGAAATCACCGCGGTGTACGAGAGGACAGCGCGCGGCAGAATGTCCGGCATCGATAAAGTCGTCTGGACGTTCGTCTGAAGCGTATTGTCCGGATTCATCACGGAAGTCGGATCGAGCGCGATGGCTCGCAGATAATTATCGGCGGCGACGGTGAGATTGTGCTGGCTTACGTAATAGTCGCCCAGGTACGCGAACGTCGGCGCGTATTCCTGGTCGAGCCGCAGCGAGTCCTCCAACTGCGCGTACGCCTGGCTCATCTCATTATCCTGAAAGTACGTCTGCGCCAGTTCGTCGCGCAGGAGCGCTGAATTGGGACTGAGGCGAAGCGCGTTCTGATAATACTGGATCGATTTTTGTAGTTGATCGGCTTTCTGCGCGGGATCGGTGAGCAACGTTGCCCAGGTGTGATGCAGTCGCGCCAGATTCGCCGAATGATCGGTATTGAGCGGATTGATTTGCAGCGCCTTTTTCAAAACCGCATCGGCGTTGTTGAGCAGAGAATCGCGTTTCGTCGGATCGGTGGCTGCGCGCGCGGATTCCAGGTACGCGCGTCCCAGGAAGAGCGCGTAGAAATCCTGGGACGGCTGCAACGCCAGCGCGCGTTCGTACACCGCGATGCTCTGATCCCACGCGCCGGCATTGTCGTAGGTCAGCCCCACTTTGTAGAGAATGTCCGCCGCGACGCCGGCATAGTTGGTCGAATAGATCGCCACGGTCACGGCGACAAGGAGGACTGGCGCAACCAGCGCGGACAGCGGCTCGCGCGTCCACTCGAACGCCGTCGGCGTCCCCTCGTCGAACCACAGTCCGAGCGCGAGCGCGCCGACCAGCGCGAAGACCGCGAGGTAATACAGCCCGATCAGTCCGAGCAGCGACGCGGTCTGGTCGCCGGACTGGACCAAGAAATGCGTGTGCAGCAGAGCGTACCAGATCAACGCGGTGAGCGACAAGACCGCGAACAATCCAATCGGAAACAACGCTTGATCGCGCGGCGCGTCCAAGCCCAGGACGCCGGCGACGACCCAGGTCAGCGCGAACATCAGGAAGACGCCGTACGATACGGCGTTGCCTTTCATAAAGAGCGACCGGGAGACGGCGTCGAGCGCGCTCGTCGCGCCGGTCTGGTTGGTGAAGAATTCAAAGCCCAGCGTAATCAAAATCAGCGTGACGACCGCCGTCCACGCGAGCACCGGCGCAGGTGAACTGTTTGCGCCGCGCGTTGGCTTGCGCGACGCGTCTGGCGCGCGGCGATTCTTGCGGCGGCGCGCCACCGGCCGCGCGGACTCCTCGACGATGGGGCGCGGCGCGGCAGCCACCGCCGCCGGCGCGGCTTCGTTCAGACGATTCATTCCGATGACGACGAACAGCGCGGCGTAGAACCAGAAATACAATTGCGTCGAGCCGATGGCGATCCCAAAGTTGATTTCGATAAAATGACCGATCACTGCCGCGAGGAGCGCGCCGACCCAGAGTGCGCGCGTCGGATCGATGGCAATCTCGCCGGCGCGGGAACGCCGCACCGCGATGCCGACGAGGAAAATAAAGAGTCCGACGATCATCCCGGAAGGCAGCGCGACGCCGGCGTAGTACCAACCGCGCAGAAATCCGAACGCGAGCACGGTGATGATCCCGCCCGCCAGCCACAGCGCGATAAACGCGTTGCGCTCCGCCGGCGTCGCGATCGCGCCGATCCACTTGAGCGCAAGATAAACGACGGAGGTGTACAAAAAGATATAGGCAAGAAATCCGAGCAAACCGGTGGTGACCAGCGAATCGAACGTCTCGTTGTGCGACCGATCGGGCGAGGCGTTGCGCGCCTCGTAGTGCGCCAAGTCGGGCGGATAGTAGCGATTGTACGCGACGTACATCGCTTCGGGTCCATAGCCCACCAGCGGTCGAATCGCGTTGAGCGGGTCATCGCCGCTGATCGGCGACCAGAGCGGCGCGTGCGGCAGGATGAGCGGAACATCGCCTTGCCAGATCAATTCACGCACCTTGCCGGTCGGATCATTCTGATCGAAAATCGATCCAAAGCGTCCAACATACGGCAGATTCTTGAGCGGCTCGAGCGGAGAATGGGGCAGGTTGAATACGATGAGAAAAGCGATGCCGACCGCCGCCAGTCCGATCGCGCCGAACACCACTTGGCGCGCGCCGCGCACGAGCGCGTACAGGACGACGAAGAGGAACAGACCGCTCGCCAGACCAACCCAGGGACCGCGGCTTTGCGAAAAGAAAATCGTCATCACCACCGCGCTCACGATGTTCGTGTACGTCGCCAGCAGCAAACTCTGGCGCGGGCTGGTGTTCGTCAGCCGAGCGAAAAGGTACGCGAGTGGGAAGAGCAGAATCGCCAACGCCGCGCCCAGCGCAAAGTCCGCCAGCCATAATCCCATCGATACAACGACGATCGCTCCGGCGATGCCAATGTACAGTGCGCGCGCCAGCGGCGCG
>DAIDTM010000052.1 GCA_027457205.1 Anaerolineae bacterium
TTCGCGGAAACGTCGGCGGCGACTTCGGTCACGTAGCGCACGCCATCGCGCTCGTCGATCTTGACAATGCGGTGGATGATGGGCAGGGTCGCCTCCGAACTGGGACTGAACGCAATCACGTCGCCGACCTGAAGATTCTGAGTCGGGATCGGCGCCGCAATCGCGACGGAACCCGTCGCAATCGTCGGCTCCATGCTTCCCGACACCACGACGAACGTGCGAAAACCGAAGAACATCGGCACGATGCCGACGGCAACGGCGAGGACGAGGACGAGCGCGGCGACGTGGCCAGCCAGAGTGGCCACCGCCCATACCCTCTGCGCCCATGCTCCGGTTGTTTTCGGCGCTAACGATTCGGGCGCACCCAGTGGATCCAAGGGCAAGCTGCCCAATCCTCCGCTGCGCCGTCTCGATTTCACAAAATCCATTTCGATGTCTCCTGATGATTCCTGGGTGGGAGCGAGAACCGCGCCCACGCGTTGATGTTTGGATTGAGGGGAACTGGGCATCCAGTTCCCCTTCGTTCTTGGATTTGGCTACGGGTTGTTCTTGACCTGTTCAGCGTCGAACGTGAACGTCGCAGTCGTGGCGGCGTTCTGGAACGCGTCGCCCGTGCTCGCAGGCAGACTCGCATTGAAGCAGAGCGCTTCACTTCCGCCCGCCGAGAGCGTGCGATCCCCGGGCTGCTGTCCTTGCGTCGGGTCGCCAAAGAGAGCCGCACTCAGGCTGCCCGAGTAGACCGACG
This sequence comes from Anaerolineae bacterium, assembly GCA_027457205.1. GTDB lineage: Bacteria > Chloroflexota > Anaerolineae > UBA4142 > UBA4142 > DAIDTM01. Next base: position 746 of record DAIDTM010000052.1, read on the forward strand.
CCCCGCTCGCGCTAAAGCCGGTGTTGGAGCAGTCTGTGACGCCGGACTTGACCGAGAGGACGAGCTGGTTCGCGAGATTCTTGTTGTCCGTGTTGGTCGATGTGCTCGTCATGGCATAGCGGAGATCGAGCGTGCCGGCATTCGTGAGAGTGATCGGCGCGGTCACCTGGTCGCCCGGCGCCATGTTATTGAAGGTGATCGCCGCCGAGGTAGGCGATGCGGTGAGGACCAGCGAGCCGGTCGTGAAGGTATTGTCCGTTACCGTCGCCTGGGACGTGAACAGAGCTGAGGCGGCAAGTCCCAGAGTGGCGAGCAATCCTGCGACGGCGAACAGCATCAGTGATTTACGAAGCATGTGGGTTACTCCTTGTGTTGTGGTTTTGATCTTTCGTGCTTTTGGCTTGGGTTCATTCAACTATCGACCTCGTCGTGTTAGACACCACCTCCTTGAATTCGAGTGAGCGCGGTTGTGTGTTCACGCACTGGCGCAGTGGCTGCAAGTCGAGAGAGCGATTCATCTCACGGCTGTCCCGGCACTCCCGCGAGTGACGTCACGAGCAGGCTGACCGCCGGGATGAGCGCGAGCAGCATGATGGTCGGGAAGAGCGCGAAGAGCATCGGCAGAATCAAGTTGGTCGGCATCTCCTCGATCGAGAGCTCGGCGCTCGCAACAATGCTCTGAGAAATCGAATCGGCGCTTTGCGCCAGCGCGTCGGCGAGTGACATGCCGCCGCGGAGCGCCGCACGCACGAGCACCAGGAGTTTCCGTAAATCCTCCGACTCGAAATCTTGCGCCAGCGCATCGAGCATCGCTTCCGGTCCTTCCATCCGCAGCGTTCGCTCGACGTGATACCGCACGCGTTCGACGAAGGGCATGACGGTTTCTCCGGGTCGCTGGGCGATATGTTCGAGCGCTTGCGACACCGTGACGTTGAGTGCGAGCGCCAGCCGCAGCTCGGCGACGAAATCGCGCACTTCCAGGCGCAACCGCCAGCGCGCGTTCTCCTTCATCTGCCGTCGAATGAACGACGGGACGTAGGCCGCGGCTAAACCGAAGAAGGACAGATAGACATAGTCGGTGCCCCACAAGACGAATATCAGCGCAATGACGCCAATAATCCCGGCGACGACCCGCCAGGTTTCCCAAGGCAATTGGTCCACCGGATCCTTTGGACCGCGGTCGACGTGTCTAGCTTGTGTGAATCGCCTCCACGCGGGTGTTCTCAAATACACGACGCGCTGAACCATGTGAGCGGTCGCATTCAGCACGGCAAACAGTCCGAAGAATGCCGCGCTAAAGGTGCTGCCGAGCCATATGGAATGAATCGCGATTTCACTCATTGAGTCATCGTTTCCTTTCCCCGCGAAACAAAAACGCCAACAGGAAACCACCTGTTGGCGTGTCTCGCCAGAGAGGAGGATTGAACGTGCGGGCGCATCGGCGCCGCTAGAACTCGCTACTCGGATTCGGCGCTCTTCAGCGTCAGAAAAGCCAGCTGGACGCCGGCGGAGAGCTTCAAGGTCGTCGCGGCCGTGGCTTCGACGAGGCGACCTTGGTGCGCCCTGAAGATAATCTGCCCATAATCGAGTTTGTCGATCTCCGCCCGATTGATTTCGATCATGCGGATCATCTCATCCGCCAAACTGCGTTTGCCAGGCTGCATGACCGCATTGTAACATCTCGCTCTAACATTTCTCTCACAAAACTCTTTCACGGAGTTGGGTGAGTTGATTCTCGAAATACCATGAGCCCAACAGAGCGATCGCCCCGCCGATCATCAGCAGCGCTTGGTGAGAAATCGACGACGAATAAAAGTTCCACCAAAACGGCGCGAGCACGGCGAGTGCCATCACCGCGCCGTTGGCCGCTTGCAGAAAACGCACCGTGCCACTCACGAGTGCGAGCGCGACGCGCGAACGATCCTTCAGACGCTTGCGTTGGTCAAGGCGGTTGGATAACTCGCGCAACGTGTTCAGGATTTCCTTTTGATTGGATTCCGAGGTGTGCCGCAGGATGAACGCGAATTGAGACAGATAAGCATTCTGCACTTCGCGATCCAATTGCGTCAACACTTCTTCCGTGGTCTTGCCGGTGCTAAACGAATCGAGCGCGCGTTGAACGGCACTCTGGAGAAAAGCATTCGTCTGAGTCTTGCTTGCTTCGGTGAGCGCGCCGAATACGGTGGGTATGACCAGATACGCGGAGTAGTAGGCAGCGATGAGTTCTCCGACCGCATCGGTCGCTTGTTCACGCGCCAGCGAAGTGGTGCGTGAACCCAGGTAGACGTACAACGCGATGCCCACGGCACTCAAGAAGACGGCGACGAGGATTCCACCGGTCACCGCCGCCTTGAAGGCCAAGATCATGGCGATACCCAAAGTAATCGATCGACCGAGATGGTTTTGCTTCACCGATAAAACGGGAAGCGCGTGCTGCTGTTTCTCCATCTGGCGCACCCAGTTCGGTCGGCGCCTCCGATAGACCCATTGAACGAAACTCGAAATAGACGACAACACGACGTACCCGCCGAGTCCGGCGGCCAGCGCACTCGCGCCCACGAAGAGCCCGTGAATCAACGATTCGAACATCGAGTTACTCCATTCCGATCGGCGTGAGGACGTATGTTTGAGCGTCGCCGCTTACCGCGACGATTTCGGTCACCTTGCGTTTCCACAGCTTGCCTTCGTCGTCCGGTTGGAGTTCCACGTGCACGCCGATCCCGACGCCGCGCGCGATGCGTTCGCGGATCGCGCCGAGGGGCACGTCCTTTTCGCGAGCGAGGGTTTCAAGCCGCAGGAGCGCGTCCAAGACCGAATTTCCATGAATCGTCGTGTGCGCGACGACTCCCAGGTTGATCGCCTGCAAATACTCATGCGCCTCCTCGCTCACGACCTCGCCGACGACGAGCACGTCGGGACGCATGCGCGTGTAGAGCACGTTGACGACTTCCGTCATCGAAACGCGTCCTTGCTCCGAGTCGCCGCGCACGACGGCGCGCGCTTCGAAGGGATTCGAGGTCTCGATCTCCTCGAATGTTTCCGCACCGCACAGTTGGGAATATTGGGGCAATTGCGCCAATAATGAGTTGAGGAGCGTCGTCTTCCCCGCGGCGGGTCGTCCCGAAATCAAAATGCTCTTGCGCCGCTCCAGCACGACCCGTTTCAGGAAATCGGCTTGAGGCGGAGTGAGCGTACCGGCTTGCACGATTTCGGCGAGCCGCAAGACGCGGTGCGTGAAGACGCGAATGTTGATCGCGGTGCCGCGTTTGGAGAGCGGTGGAACCATCGCGGTGAAGCGTGAGCCGTCCGGCAGATCGACCAGCACGAAGGGATTTGCCGCGCGCAGCGGTTTGCCGCCCATCTCGGCGACGCGCTGCGCGAGCGCGTAAAAGTACGTGTCGGGCGCGCGGACCTGCGTGTCTTCGATGTGCCCGTCGCGCCAGACGAGCACCGCGCCCTGCCGAACGATGATCTCTTCGGTGCCGCCCTCGCGCAAAAATGGATCGAGAAGACCCAAGCCCATCATGCGGCTGGCGAGATCGGTCGCGACTGAACGCGCATCGGTCGACGGCAGCAGCCGTTCCTCCGCCAGCACCCGCGCTACCGCAAATGCAAAATCGCTGCGCTCTTTCGCCGTCGCGCGCCAGGGCGGAATCGCTACTCCTTTGCGGATCAATGCCTCTTGCAGGCGAGGCAAAATGGTGTCGTAGGTTGGATCGGTCATGCCAGTTGTTTCTCCCCCAACGTGAGTTGCCTCAGCGATTCAAGTTCACGCGCGTGCGGGCGCAAGTCTCCGCCGCCGACGTGAATCACGCGCGAACGCAGACTGTCGCTAAAGCGCGACGCGATAGGGTCAAGGTCGCCCTTATCGGGATTCCGATTCGTCGCGATGAGCGTCAACCGCTCGTCCCAATGGATATAGCGGTCCTCGACGATCTGGAAGATCTTCTCTTCCGCCCAGCTACGCGAGCCTTCCGATTTGTCTTCATCTCCACTGAAGCGGTGAGCTCGGTCATCGCGCCCTTTGTTGTGCCAGCGGTGAAATTCATCCAGCGCGAGCACAGGCACTTGCTTCAGCTCATTCATGATTGTGTCGTAATCGCCTTCAGCGTAGGACGCGCGCAGGCGATCCAGCATCGCGGGCACGGATTGGTAGAGCGCGGGTAGATTGGCTTGCCAACACGCTTGCACCATGGAGACCAGGATGCCCGTCTTGCCCGTGCCGAACGCGTGCGACCAAAAGACCCAGATGCCGTGCTTTTGTGCGAGCGCTTCTTGCGCCGCTTTCAGGGCGGCGCGGTCACCCGGAAAATCCTCCAGCGTCCAAGCCTGGGTCGAGTTTCCCAAACCCGACCAGCGCTTGAGCGCCGGCAGCGTCTCTTGTTTCTTGCAGCGACAGGGAATGGCACGACCGAAATCCGGGTGGTTCACCGGCACATCGCGTCGCACGTAACCCGCGCCTCCACAAATCGGACAGCTCATCTTACTTCTCCTCGATCAATTTTGGATTTCAGCGCTCTGCTGCGTCCTGGCGTTCGACCTTGTTTTGCCGCAGGCGTTCTTCAATCGCCGCGAGCGTTTCGATTGGGCGTTGTTTCGGCGACCCATCGGATGGGGATGCGATGCGATTGCCGTTCCTGGGAATCGTGCGCGCTCGAAACCATTCGAGCGGTCCTGCCACGTTCAGCGGGTTGTACCCGCGTCCAACCCAGGCTTGCAGCACCTCCCGCCAAAACGCGAGCACAGATTCCTCGGTCCCCACCGTTTGCGCGATCTCCTCCCACAACTCCTGGGCGGGAAATCGCCGCCGCACCTGCCGATAGACCTGCACCGCCGGCGGAATCTCCCGTGCAGACGCGCGTTCTTGCTTCCGTGCTTCTTTGGCGCTCTCCTTGACCCAACGGGTGAGGATAGCTCGCGCCATCTTGGGAGCGCAGAAACCCTTGTTCGCACTCCCGGCATCGAGCGCCTCTTCGACCGCCTGCCGAACCAGCACGAGCGGTGTCACACCGCGCTCGGTCGCCAATGCTTGAAATTCATCGGCGAGGGCAACCCAACGCCGCACGAGCGCCTTCGAGAGCGGCTGCCCTGCGTGTTCTTCGAGCAGCGCGACGAGCGGCCCCAGCTCGGACTGCGTCGCGGCGTCTAAACTCAGTTCCTCGAATCGCGCGGAAGTGGTTTCGGCGACAGGGACGATTTGGGTGGACGATTTGCCGATGTCGGTGACGATTTCGCCGGACGATTTGCTGCCCGCCGGATGACCGCAGTCATCCGTTCCTTCGGCAGTTACGATTTGGGCGGACGATTTGCCGACGTCGGTGACGATTTCACCTGACGATTTGCTGTCACTGGCCTCGCTCTCACAATCCTGGGACTCTGGGTGGCGTACGAAACGCGCACACAAGCTCAAATTCGCCGTGCGATTCTTGTGGCGGGCAGACGCCACTGCCCGCGTGATGCCGTATTCGATCTGTGCGGTGGAAAACCCTTCTTGCAACAGGGCGACAAGCAGACGCGACTCTTTTTCGGTCGGCGTGTAGCTACCTGCGCCGATGGCACGCGCGTAAAACTCGGCGAGAGATGCAATTTGGGTGCTCTCGAAGAGAGCGGTTGTTGTTGTAGTACGTTCTTTATTCTTTAGCGCGCGATTTACGGGATACCGTAAACTGCACTCCGTGCCCTCAGCGGGGTGCAATTTTTGCACCCCGTCACTGTCCTCGGAGAGCAGTTTTTGCTCTCCGTTGCTGGCGCCGAACTTGCCGATGAAACTCTCGGGGTGAATGAGGTAGACATTTGCTCCAAACAGTCCCTTGAGTAGGCGCGGTTGCGTCGGTGTGATCCGCTTGACGATCTGCAGGTTAGCGAGTTCGTCGAGCGCGCTATCTACCGTATTGAGACTGCCCATCCCTGTGTCTTGCATCAACCGTTCGCGGGACGGGAAGCAGAAAAGGAGTCCTTTCTCTTCCTGGGTCACGATGCCGAGACGCTCCAGTTCCTGGAATTCCTCTTCCGCGCCGTTTCGCCTCGGGTCGCCCAGGATGCGGGCGCGCAGCGCGAGCGCGTGAAGAATCTTGTATGCGGCGTTACTCAGCCGCGCCATCAAGCCCGACTCGATCATGCCGATGTATTCGCGGACGTAGGTTTCGTACCCGCGAACCGCGGTCCCGTCGGACTTGAGGTCAATGCGCTGATCGTGCTCGATGGAGAGAACCCAGGGCGCAGTCGCCGCGTTCGTCATGTGTCAATCTCACTTTCCGAAAAACATCGCAAGATTTTCGCGCCATCGGCAAGAGTCGTAGCTGGAGTCATTTGCTCTTCTCAGTCGGCGCGAGCGAGACCCACAAGAGGTAGCGCGACGCCATCTGTGACTCGGCCGCCAGGCGCAGAATGTCTTTCGCCACGTCCGGCGGAACGGCGACTGTCAAAATCGTCAAGGGACGACTGGTGTTGGACGAACTGGTATCAGCCGTTTGGTACGTCGTCACCTCAGACGCCGTGGATTGAACCTTGGGTGGTGATACAATCGGACTTCCTTGGGTCGAACGAACGTCGACGACGAGCACGTCGGACTCTAAGACTTCTACGCCTGCCCCTTGCGCCGCCAGCCACACCTTCGGATCGGGTGAATTGACCACGGCTTGGTTGGGTGACGGCTGAAGCACGATGCGGTATAGGTTGATGCGCTGCCCCACCTTGATCTGCCCGCCGACCGCTTGCTCGGGTTTGATGGGAAACGAGATCACCTCTAACCGCTCGTCGTCGGTGTAGCGAAACTGCTGGAGCGGAACGAGTTGATTGCGATACACCAATTGATCGGGTTCGAGCGTGATCGTCGAGATCTTCCCCGCAAGTTCAGATGGATCGCGATAGACCGGCTCGTTCGCCATCGGCGCCGGAAACGAGCGCGCTTTGAACATCGCGGGCGAGACGACGGTGTATGGCGGAATCTCGACCGCCGGCACGATGAGTTCTGTCGTCGCGACGAGTTGTTGATACTGGGTTTCCGCGAACCAACCAACGACGAGCGCGACGAAAAAACAGACGATGGCAATGAGCAGAGCTAATCGACTACGCATAGGTTTCTCCCAAAAATCAGTGGACAGTGTAAAGTGAGCAGTGAACAGCAGACTGAAGATTGACCACTATTCACTGACCTCTCCAGTATGGATAGATCGCACGCAGCATGTGGGTCCCGAGCCGTCCGTCGAGTCGTTCGGGGTTCTTGATGCGCGGCAAGTCCATTGTGCGTTCGAGCCCCATCTGGGTCAGCCGATCCCCCCAGCCCTCGACCAGGTTGAAGACGACTTGGGGGTGCTGAAAGATGTCCGGCCTCCGTTGCATCGCTTGCTTCAACGCCGCGGCATTATTCCACGCGTCGGCGCGCGGCGCCGCGACGATGAGGAACGTCCCGATCTGGCGCGCGATGGTCTCCAGCCACGGATGTGGGAATTCCGAATCCACGAGGGTCAGAATGTGGGCCGCTCGAATCCGTTCAAAACTTTGGGCCGCTTCTTCGGGCTTGAGCAGTCCGCCCACCTCATCGTAATTCACCGTGACGAGAGATACCCCGCGCCAAGCGGGAAACTTCACCTCATCACTGTGAGCCACGTCGACCAAGCCCGCGCCTTCGGTGACGCCCGTAATAACTCGGAGCGCGCTCGGCCCGTATGGGAATTCCACGACCGCCGTGGGGAGTTTGGTCCGACTTGCGAAATGGACTGCCGCGTCGAGCGCGAGCGTCGTCTTGCCGACGCCGCCACTGTAGGACGTAAGCGCCGCCGTCGCGGGCGGGAAACTCTGAAAGTTCCCTGCCGCGGCGAGCGCGTGGGCGCGCCAGGTGGTCGGATCGGCGAGAAAGCGCTCGGGTGTCGTCCAGGGCAAGGGCGAGCTATTCAGAATCTCAACGAGCGTCGCGCGAGAGACTTCTTCCTCAATCAAGCTGTCGATTTCGACGACGGCGAGCTGCACATTCGGCAGCGCGTGATATACGCCGCGGGTCGTGACGGCTTCCTGCGCTTGATACGGCGCGATCGATTCGAGCGCGGCATGCACTTCAACGCAGGAGGTGGCGACCAGAACACGAACAGTTGGTGATTTGCTCAACATGACCCCTCCTTTTTTGTTTGGCTACGAACTGGGTTCGCGATTCCAGGTGTTTGATGGCTAACGACTAATGACTAAAGACGAGCAACTGTCCTATGGATTTCCAATCACTCCCTGCACTTCGATCACCGGCACTGGCAGCACATTCAGAACGCGTCCATCGGGTACTTGGACGAGTGTGCTGTCGGCGTAAAAGTGCGGCGCGCCATAGTTCCGTAGGTCTGCCGTGCCGTCGTCGCTCTCGGGTCGCCATTCGACGTGCCGCACCGTTGCGTAGCCCGTCTGCCCATCGCAGGTGTCGGCGCGGCTGTTCGTCTTGCGACAATCCATCCACCGAAACGCGTGCTCCCACGTCATCTGCCAGTCGATCACCCAGTACGAGTGCGCTTGCACCTGATACGCCGGCAAGTTCCCCGGTCCGTTCTCTGGCTTCTGTGCCGATGAGGTCACGTACGCGTGCTCCGTCACCTGCTGGCGGGACGCATCTTCTTGCGGTGTCCCCCACGTGCGCTCGTCCCAGACGTAGCGTATCCACGCCGGCGCGGGATCGGGCGACGGGTCGGGCCACGCGATTTGCCGCCAGCGGATGCAGAAAAACAAGTTGCGATAATCCTCGTCGTAGCCCCAGGTGTGCGGATTCCAGTTGTCGACCTGCGGTGAGGTACACGCCCAACTTTGAACGATCAGTCCGGGTGCGGTGAATTTCATTGGGTCGGTGACGATTCCGCGCGGGTAGGGCTGGTAGGTGATCGGGACCGGCGGAATGTGCGCTTCCGCGCGGCGTACCCAGCCGATCAAGCACCAGATTCCATCCCGGGTGAAGCCCGCGGGACACGGCAAAGGCTTGACCTTGATCGCGCTCGGCGTCGGTGTGGCGCAGTTGGCGGCAATGATGACCTGGACCAAGGTGCACTGCTTGGTGATGTGGTTGCACGAGTAGCGCAGGTTCACGAACCCGGTCGGCGAGCTGGGGTCGGCGACGCAATACGTGGTTAGGGTATACAGTCCCCAGGGAGTCGGCGTGCGCGTTGGGCGCGGCGGGAGTGTCGGACGCGGTGTCCCTGGCGGTAACGTGACAACAGTGGTAGGCTGGACGGTCGCAACTTCGGTCCCTTCGCAGATGAGCGTACCCGATGGATCGAGATGGCACTTGCCGGGTTCTGCTCGCACCGTGCCCCCGGCGACGAAGAGTAGCACGACCAGGAGCGTCCCGATGACAGAAGCAATGACGAGCTTCGCATCCAAGCGCGACACGCCAAGCACGCCGCGGTTTCGATGGATCTTCACTGGCTCATTTCCTCTACGGTTCATCGGACATCACCAGCGTGTTCGTGTCGATATTGATGATTTGGGTATTGCGTACGATCTTCCAGCGCCCCGACGCTGCGTCGTATTCCATCAGGTACTGCCACACGAATTTGTCCTTGAGTGACACCTGCATCGGCTTGTGGGTTCGCGTGTCGTACTGTTTAGCCGCGCCGACGTCGGTGTAGTCGTTCAAGCGCATCTGCAGTCCATCCGCCGAGAAGGTGACGAAAAGCGGTTGGTCCATCGGTGCGGGCTGGCGCGGCTGCGCAGTTGGCGGCGCCATGATGACGTGCGTCTCGTCGAACGCTCGTGCGATGTTGTCGCGCCCATCCGCTAGCGCCTTACCCGTGTAATACTCGTGAAGGTGCGCGAGCAGGAAATCTTTTTCCAGCAGATGCGCGTTGAACCATCCTTGTGCAGTCAGGTAGTCTCGCAGCGCCCACTCCTTGATCGCGGGAGGACCGTCGTAGATCGACTGACCGAGCGGGTCTTGTGCGAGCCACACCGTCCAAGTGATCGACTGCGAGGTTCCAAGTGTTGGCGTCACGGTGATCGAGCTGGTTGTAACCGTCACCTGCTCGACTCGATTCGCTGCGCCAGCCACTTGTTCGGGTGTCAATCGCGCGACGTTGCGCGTGAGGAGCGCATAGGCTCCTAGCATGCACGACAGGACGAAGAGGAGCGCGATCAAGACCGCGATCCAACCGAGCGGACCGAGCTGCTTGCGATTTCGCAGCGTGTCCTCTTGCACGAATTTACCTCTCAAGGTCATGATGCCTCCGCTGCTGTTCGTTGTTTACTGTTCACCGTCCACTGTCCACTGGCTACTGTCCCTCCGTGTTGATCCCGAAGGCGGGATACGCTCGCCCTTCCACTCGCATCGAGAGTGACGAGATGCCCGCCAGTCGAAAGAAGATCGTTTGCACCTGCGCGTTCGCATCGACCACCACCTGATTGTTCCCGATGAAGATACCCGTCACCTGCATCTGGCCACGCTCGTTGATGTTCACGAAACCGCTGGCGGCGTTCCACGCCTCGCTCTGGTCGAGCCGCACCTGGTTCGTCTGGCGAAAATACGCCACATCGATCGCGTGGCTCGCGGCTTGGGCCGCGGCATTGACCGCAATCTCCGCGCGGCGGTACTGCCAGTACATCCAACCTCCGTCGAGCACGAGTCCGACCAGGATCATCATCATCGGCAGCAGGATGACGGTCTGCACGAGATACTGTCCCCTCTGATCTATGTGAAAATGGCGTAAGCTGCGAACCATCGTTGGTTACTCTCCTCGTACGCGCGTACAGTCAGTTTGCGTGCTCTCTGATGCAGCCGCCAAGTTTCAGTCCTCGGTTGATCCCGTTCCCAAGTCATCGCCGTCGTACGCGCGTACAAGAAGCGCAAGATATATTCCTATCTGGGCTTGGAAGCGGCATTGGCTGGACCACGGATCAAGTGGGAATTTGTTTGGCTTTATCGGCTCTACCCGAGAGTGTCTTGATCCACGAGCATCGTGTCAGCACGCCTATCGAGGGAACATCGCTGCTCCCCGGCTTGCCAGACCTGATTTTTCTTTATCGCCAATCTGAACGCCACAACTCCACTCGCGACCAGGTCGTGGACTCGAGCGGCACACCCGAACCCGTGGCAATGTTGGACACCCCTGGAACATCGCCCACGAACAAGTCGTAGGTCGCGACGCACTGCACAGGCGTTCCGCGGTCCCATCCGCCCGCTGGCGTTATAGCGAGATTCACACCCGCCGGGTTGAGATGAAAACCGTTGAGAGTTTCGCGTCCGGCGATCAATCCCTGCGACACACCATCCCCGGGTTGCAACGCTTCGACCGCGGCGCGGCAGGCATCGTAGCTCGCCATGTCGAGCGCGATCTTGACGTAGAGCACCCGTCCGAAAAAGATCAGCGCCGCGATGATCATCAGGAATAGCGGCATCACCATGACAAGCTCGACGTAAGCCTGACCACGTTCAAATGAACCAATGAGCCAACACTTGCACCGCACCCCTTCGGGAGTGCAGGTGTGAGCCAATGAACCAATAGAATCCTGCATCTTTTCAAGTGCCCTTTGGCTCATTGGGCAATTGGGAAATTGGCTCATTGATTTCACCACCATCCCTGGGGCGGGCCGCCGTAGAACTGCTCCAGCCGCTGGAAACTCTGCGCTTGAATGTTGAGCGGCAGCGCGCCGAGAAATGGCAGACTGAACAGGTTGCTGTTGCGGACGGATCCGACTACACTGCGTCGACCTGCGTCTTCGCCGAGCGTGATGCTGTACGAACTCGCGAACCCGCCGACCGCCGAGCGCAGCATCTGTTGCGTCCGCGCATACCCCGCGCCACTGTCACCACCGCGAATCGCGGCCAGGTAAGTGCCGTCGTGCACGGCGGCCGCTGCCGCGACCTGGTTCCACCACATCCACGCGTAGAAGACGATGCCCGCGCACAGGATCAGGA
>DAIDTM010000053.1 GCA_027457205.1 Anaerolineae bacterium
CTGCGCGTGTTGGTGCAGCGCCGCCGAAAAAACAAACACCAGCGGGGCGCGCAAAGTGAGCGACGAGTCGGGGATGTCAAAGTACAATTGCAGCGATATCAGCGCAGCGATGATCGACGCGACCCACGACATCGGCAGCGTGATCGCCGCGACAAAGATCAAGCCCAGCACCGCCGCCGTTGCCAACCACTGCGCCGAGCCGAGCGCCGCGACAGCGCCGAACACGAGCGCGGCGGCGATGAAGACCGTCGCCACCGCGCGTTCGCGCGTGGCATCGGCGAGGCGGCGCGACGACAGAGCGGCATTCATTTCGTCTTCAACTTTGCGAGCGCGTCGATGATGGCTGCTAGATTATCTATGCGCGTTTCGTGCGCCATAGCCAGCGACAAAGTCGCCTTGGCTTCAGCGACGCGATTCTGACGGGCGTAAAACTGTCCCAGCGCAAAAAGCAGATCGGGATTGTCGGGATTGCGCGCCAAACCTTTCTGGTACCATTCCTCCGCGCCTTTGAGATCGCCGCGCGTCTCGGCAATGTTCGCGAGCGCGATATACGCGGCGGTGTACCACGGCGAATCGCCGACGACTTGCGTGAGCAGCGCGACGGCTTGATCGGTTGCGGCGGGCTGGAGCGCGATCAGCGCGAGCGCATAGCCAGTGCGCGGGCGCGCGTCAATCGGCGCAATCGCACGCGCGCGACTGAAAGCATCCAGCGCATCTTGGAATTTGCCCTGGCTTGCCAGAATTTCGCCCTGCCGCGAGATGATCGCCGAGAGCAAATCGGGAACGTTCGTCAACTGCTGCGCGCGGGCAAGTTCGCGCACCGCTTCAGGATTGTTGATGTCCTGTCGCGACAACACGTCGCCCAGAACGAGATGGGCGTCCGCGCTTTGCGGATCGATGCCGACCGCGATGCGCGCAGAAATGATTGCCGATTGCCACTCGTGCGCGTCTTGCGCGCGATGCATCTGCTGCGAGAAATACTCGAACGCGCCTGCCGCGCGCCACTGCTCGAACGCGATGGCGGGTTGATTCGATTGCCACGCTGCCTCCGCCCAAATCCAATGCGCGACGGAATCCGCGTTCAACGCGCCGCCGGCAGATTGGAGCGCGCGCACCGCGTCCGCCGCGTCGCGACGCGCCAGTAGGATACGCGCCCGAGCGAGCGGCGCGCGGTCTAGCGGGGCTAGTCCGCGCGCTTGATTCAAATAGTTTTCGGCGTCGTCAAGAGCGGAGAAACCCAGTGGGGAACGTGGAGGCATTGAAGCCGCGTACGCGATTTTGGTATTGGCAAGATTGAGCAGCCACGCAGCGGCAATCCGTGGGGAAATTGCCACGATGATAGCGAGCGCGGCGATGATTTCAAAGATCTTCAGGCGTCCAAACATTCAGTCCATTCTTATCGCGAATGCGAAACGTATTCCAGCGCAAACGCGCCGAGGACGCCCAGCAGCAATCCGAACGCCGCACCGATCAAAATATTCTGCGCGAGTTTCGGCGACACCGGCGCGGTGGGCATGGGCGCGGCAATGACCTGGGGACTGTACGCGGTGCTCGCCAGAATCTGCGACTGTTCCGATGCGCGCGCAAAATTGAGATAGACCGATTCGGCGACATCGCGGTCGCGCAACAATTTCTCCAGTTCCACTTGCTTGTCCGTCGACGACAAAGTTGCTGTACGTAACTGGCTGAGATCGTAGCCGTCGAAACCGTTGGCTTGCGCGAATGCGATCAACGCCTGATCCGCCGCGTCGAGTTTTTTCTGCGCGGCGGCTACGTCCGCGCCGTTGGGCATCAAGAGCTGACGCAGGCGCACCGCGCCGACCTGCGCCCAGGTGTTCGCCGTCGCCGCAACTTTTTGCGGGTCGTCGCCGCGCGCGGTAATGTCGATCAGCGATTTGTCGTTGCCGTCGGACGAAATCGTCGTCGCCGCCTGAGGCGCGACTTGCGCGACAACGTCGGCGCTGTTGAGCACCGCGATATAGTACGTCGGCGAGTAAGCGGTGGGCAAATTGCTCGGCGAGCCAACCATCAAATAGTACGGCGGCGCTTGGCTCGTCGTCGGCACCGAAAGCGTCGCCGGGGCAAGCGCGATGACGGCGGTCGCCTCGTACGTTGGTTTCACCGCCGCGCTTGCGAGCGCTGCGGCAATCATCGCGAGGACCGGCATCGCCAGCAGAAACTTCCAGCGGCGAATCAGTACGTCGAAATAATCGCGCAAGTCAAAAGTGTCTTCGGTCATAATGTCTCGAGCTAGGGGCAAACCTGGAATTGCGCGGCGGGACCACCGCTTTGATCGGGCTTGAGAAACTCAACGGCGTTCTTGTTCGCATCAAGCCAGAATACGCGAGCGATCAACGACAGGCAATTGCCTGGACCGAACACGCGCCAGTTGTTTGCCGAAGCCATCTCGGTGACGCCAGCCGGGAACGTACTGGACAATGGCATCGTATCGCCAAACCCTCTCGTTGGAGTGTCTGCATAGAACAGTCTAATTC
>DAIDTM010000054.1 GCA_027457205.1 Anaerolineae bacterium
CTTGTTAGATTCTCGAACCCGTTGACCTGGACGATCTTTGCGATGTCGTCTTTGGTCAACCGCGTCGAGCGAAAGAAATCGTAGTAATTCTTGAGATGATTCCGCAGGACGTTCCGCGCGACACGGTCGATCTCGCTCGGCGCGGCGTTTGGCATCACGTGCCGCAGATTATCGCGCAGCGGCTCGCGCGCATCGGTGAACCAGTCGAAGAATCGCGCGCCGAGCCAGCCAAACAGCGCGTAACCGAGATGCGGCGGAAGGAGCGGCACAATCGCGCCGAGCACGCGATACATCCAGTAGCCCGCCATCGTCTGGTTGAAGAGGCGTTTGAACATGTCTGCGAATTGCGTGGGGCGAGGGGCGAAAATCGGATTTGCTCTTCGCCCCGCGCCACTTGCTACTCATTCCAAATCTTCTGGAACATCAGCCACTGGTCGGGATACTGGCGAATGTACTTTTCCAGCACCGCCGCGATGCGTTGCACGCCAACCTGAATGTCGTGTTGCGTATCGCCGGTCTTGACAAATTCCAGCGGCGGCTCGATGTAGACCTTGCAGCGGTTGTCCGGCTGGCGCACGGAAAAGCCGATGATGACCGGTGCGCCGAACTTGAGCGAGAGTTGCACCGCGCCGTCGGGCATCTGCGTCGGCGCGCCGAGAAACGTGACGATGGGTCCCGTCTGGGTGATGTCGCGGTCGTATGCCAGCCCAACCATTTGTTTATCGCGCAGCGCTTTGATCATCGCGCGCGGCGCGGCATCCAGCGGTACGACTTCGATGCCCTGGCTGCGGCGCAGCGCCAAGATGTACTGGAAAAGCTTTTCGGGCTTGATCCGTTCGTTCGGCACGATAATCTTGGCGTCCAGATACGCCGCGGTGATGTTGATGATGAGGTCCCACGCGCCGAAATGTCCCGATCCCGCGATGACGCCGTTGCCCTGTTTCATCGCGTTTTCGAGATACTCGTAGCCGTACAAGCCGGCAAGCTGTTCGCGGATCTTGTCTTTGGTGATCTTGTGCCACCGGAAAAGATCGAAATAATTCTTGAGCAGATTCTGATACGCGCGCCGCGCGACGGCGTTCATCTGCGCGGGCGTCGCCTGATCGCCCAGGACGCGCCGCAGGTTGTAAAAGTACGTCGTCTGCCGTTTGCCGGCGAGCCAGAATCCCAGATCGCCAAACCGCGCGAAGAGCCAATAGCCAAACCGCGCGGGCAGCCAGGGACAGACCCAGCCGGCGAAACGGTAAAAGTAAAAAGCCATGATGCGGACCGCGCGCCGGGTCAGAAATTCGACAGCGCGGCTTCGGGTTCCCTTTCTTCGACGAGGTCTTTTCGCCACATCGGTCGGAACATGTACCACTGATCCGGATGTTTGCGAATAAAGTCTTCCATTCGACGCGCGACCTCTTGCATCGCCTCCTGCAAGTCCCTTTGCTTGTTGCCGGTGCGCGTGACGTAGAGCGGCGGATTCACTTGAACGTGGATACGTCCGTCTTCGACGTACGCGTTCCCGATGAGCAGCGGCGCGCCCGTCAGCATCGCCAGTTGCGCGGGACCGGAAGGAAACTTGGTCGGCGTGCCGAAGAAGGTCACCGGCACGGTATGGATATCGAAATGATGGGTGATGCCAAAATCGATGAGAAACGCGACCAGCTCATTGCGCTTGAGCGCCTCGATGAGTTTGCGCGGCGCGCGATCGTAAGGATGCATGTTCACATTTCGTCTGCCGCGAATCCGCATCAAATAGTCCATCAGTTGCTGCGGACGCAGAGTTTCGCTGACGAGCGCAATCGGCTTGAACCGGCTGGCGAGGATCGCGCTCGGCAGGTCCATATTGCCGAAATGCGCGCTCACGATGATCGCGCCTTTGCCGGCGGCGAGCGCCTGGTCAAAGTACTGCGGCGTATGGATGACGATACGTTGCTCCAACTCGGCGGTGGACAGACTGGGATAGATCATCACGTCGCGCAGATAGCAAGCGTAATTACGCAGGGAGCGGCGCGCCACCCGCCTCACTTCGGGATCGTCGGACGGTTTGCCCAAGACGTGCGCGAAGTTATCTTTCGCCACCGCGCGCCGCATGGGCAGCAGGTAGTACGCGCTGTTGCCCATCGCGGCGGCGAAAGCCAGACTCAAGCGACGCGGCGCAGCCCCTGAAATATAGATCCCGAGACGCCAGAGCCAGTAAATGACAATCACTTGCCGATAAACTCCTCGACCATTTCACGCGCCTTGTCGTCCGGGAATTGCTTCGGCGGCGATTTCATAAAGTACGAGCTGGGCGCGACCAGTGCGCCTTTCATGCCGCGATCCAGCGCGATCTTGGCGCAGCGCACCGCGTCGATCACCACGCCCGCGCTGTTCGGCGAATCCCAGACTTCGAGTTTCAATTCCACGTTGAGCGGCACGTTGCCGAAGGTCGTGCCCTCCAGCCGGATGTACGCCCATTTGCGATCGGTCAGCCACGGAACGTAATCGCTGGGACCAACGTGGACGTTGTCGTGCCCCAAGTCATAGTCCAGCATTGAGGTGACCGCGTTCGTCTTGGAGATTTTTTTCGATTCCAGCCGCTCGCGTTCGAGCATGTTCAGGAAATCGGTGTTGCCGCCGAAATTCAACTGGAAGGTGCGGTCGAGTTTCACGCCGCGGTCGGCGAACAAGCGTGTCAGGACGCGGTGCGTAATCGTCGCGCCGACCTGCGATTTGATGTCGTCGCCGATGATCGGCAATCCGCGTTCCTCGAATCGTTTCTGCCAATATTTTTCGCGCGCGATGAATACCGGGATACAGTTGACCATCGCGCAGCCGGCGTCTAGCACCTGCTCCACGTACCATTTGGTCGCTTCTTCCGAGCCGACCGGCAGATACGAGACGACCACGTCGGTCTTGGTTTCTTTGAGGATTCGGACGACGTCGTCTGTGGGACCGGGCGCTTTTTCGATGATCTGCGACAGGTACTTGCCTAACCCATCGTGCGTCATTCCGCGATAGACCGGCACGTCGAGCTTGGGAACGTCGGCGAATTTGTAGGTGTTGTTG
>DAIDTM010000055.1 GCA_027457205.1 Anaerolineae bacterium
GCGCTGCCACGCTCGTCGTCGAACGGCTCGCGCGCGAATGCGCGTCGCCCGCGATGGTCGTGTGCATGCAGTACGCGGCGACGGCAGTGATCGAAGCGCACGGTGCGCGCCAAGTGCGTGAAGCAATTGCGAAGGGACAGCACCTCTCGACGCTTGCCTTTTCTGAAGCCGGCTCGCGCAGTCATTTCTGGGCGCCGGTCAGCACCGCGGCGCGCGTGAACGGTCACGTCCGACTCGACGCGCAGAAAAGCTGGGCGACCTCGGCGGGGCAGGTCGATAGTTATGTTTGGTCGAGTAAACCGGTCGCGGCGGAAGGCGCGAGCACGATCTGGCTCGTTCCCGGCAAGCGCGGCGATTTGAAAATTCCCGCGTCGTTCAACGGACTGGGTTTGCGCGGCAATGCGTCCAGTCCGGTCATCGCGGAAAACGTGATGATCGATAAGGAAGCGATGCTTGGACCTGACGGCGGTGGTTTCGATATTATGATGGGCGTCGTGCTACCGTACTTTCAACTGATGGTCGCCGCCGTTTCGGTTGGCACGATGGAAGCCGCCACGACGAAAGCCGCGGCGCATGTCGCCGGGACGCGGTTGCAGCATCTCAACCAATCGCTTGCCGACCTGCCGACGATTCGCGCGTACCTGTCGCGGATGCGGATCAAGACCGATATGGCGCGCGCGCTGTTGATGGACACGATTGACGCCATCGAGAACGGACGCGCGGATGCGATGCTGCGCGTGTTGGAAGTCAAAGCCGCCGCTGGCGAAGCAGCGACCGAAGTGACCGATCTGGCGATGCGCGTGTGCGGCGGCGCGGCGTTTCGCAAAGAAGTCGGCGTCGAACGCCATTTCCGCGACGCGCGCGCCGCAACCGTGATGGCGCCCCCCACCGACGCGCTGTACGATTTCATCGGCAAAGCGGTCGTCGGGATGCCGCTGTTTTGATGGTGCGTACCAAAGGCACGAAGAAAAACCTTTGTGTCTTTGTGGTGAATTCTTTGGAGCAAAAGCCATGAGCAAAAACGACGACACACTCATCCTCGGCGCGGTGGCATACGATCCCAAAGTCGTCACGATTTGGGAAGGGTTCAAGCAATACTTTAAGCAGCACGATTTGCCATTCGATTATGTGCTGTACTCCAACTATGAACGAATGGCGGAAGCGCTGCTCGACGGCGACATTCACGTCGCGTGGAATTCGCCGCTGGCGTGGGTGCGCGCGAAACGGCTGGCGGTGGCGCGCGGCGAAACGGTCCGCGCGGTCGCGATGCGCGATACGGACTGCGATCTCGCGTCGGTTGTCGTCGTGCGCGCGGACTCGCCGATCAAAGCGATGGCTGACTTGAAGGGACGCGTGGTTGCGGTCGGCGCGGCGGATTCGCCGCAAGCGACGCTGATTCCGCTCGCGCATCTCGCGTCGCACGGGCTGAAACCGGAAACGGATTTCCAAGTTCAGCGGCATAACGTGCTCGTCGGCAAGCACGGCGATCACATCGGCGGCGAGCGCGCGGCGGCGCAGGCATTGATGGCGGGACATGCGGACGCGGCGTGTATGATCGAAGGAAACTATCACGCGTTCGTCGCCGACGGCACGCTGCGCGCGAGCGCGACGCGCGTGCTGACGCGCACGCTGCCGTACGATCACTGCAACTTTACTGTGACCGCACGTGCGCCGGCGATGCCGGTCAAACGTTTCCACGACCTGCTGCTCCAGATGTCTTACGACGACCCTGAAGTCAAACCGTTGATGGATATGGAAGGATTGAAAGCGTGGCGGGAAGGTCGCGTCGAAGGGTACCGCGCGTTGGAGACAGCGGTGAATGAATTCAACTTTTACGATGCGAGCGGCGAGATTACGTCTGCTGATTGTCTGGCGATGATGTAGGAGTCTGTCGGATGTCCCTGCCAGTCACCCAAACCCAAGACGCGTGCGCGACGCCCACGCTATTGTGGAAGTTGTGGATTTATACCAACTACGACTGCAACCTGCGCTGCGCCTACTGTGTTGCCAAGTCTAGCCCAAACGCGCCGCGCCGCGCCCTCGGTCTCGCCACCGCGCAGCGCCTGGTCGACGAGGCGGTCGCGCTGAACTTCGAGCACGTTTTCTTCACGGGCGGCGAGCCGTTCCTGCTCAACGACATTTACGCTATGCTGGCGTATTCGTCCGCGCGGATCAAAACGACGGTGCTGACGAACGCGATGATTCTGCGCGGCGCGCGCCTCGACCAACTTTGCGCGATCGCCAACGACAATCTCATCGTGCAAGTGAGTCTCGACGGCGGACGCGCGCAAGACCACGACGCGTATCGCGGCAAAGGCGCGTGGGAGAAAACGGTCGAAGGCATTCGGCTGCTGCAGGCGCGCGGCTTTCGCGTCCGCATCGGCACGACCGAGACGCCGGGCAATTGTGCGCGCCTCACAGAGCTGTGCGATTTTCATCGCGCACTGGGAATTTCGGACGAGGATCATTTCATACGTCCGCTGGCGAAGCGTGGTTATTCCAAAGAAGGCATCGAACTTGGCATGGACAATCTCGTGCCGGAGTTGACGGTCAATCTCGACGGCGTTTTCTGGCATCCGCTTTCGACCGACGCGGATATGCAGGTGAGCAAGCAGATTTTCCCGCTCGCCAAATCCGTCGAGCGCGTGCAGCAGCAACTGGCTGTCATGGCGGAAACTGGCAGCGCGCCGCTCATGACGTTTACCTGAGGATAAAAAATTGCGCTCCCGTGCGGAGTGATTTCCCGTATTCCCTATTTCCTTTCGAATGGAAAAAGAAGGAAATACGGAAACAAGGAAGTTAGAGTCGACTATGATCCACGCCTACGTTCTCATCCAAGCCGAACCGAATCGCGTGCAAGACCTCATCAAGGAATTGCCGAACATGGAATTGGAAGGTTCGGTCATCCAGCAAATCCACGCGGTGACCGGGCAGTACGATCTGATCGCGTTCGTCGAGAGTCCCGATCTGCAATCGCTGGGCAACTGAGTGACGAGCGGCATCGGCGGCGCCGTGGGCGTCCGCAAAACCGAAACGTGTTTGGTCGTGTGGTAAATTTGCGAATCGCGCGGCGTAGGGAGCGAACGCTGTTTCGCTCCAAGATAAGGGAGCACTCCGGCGAGCGTTCCCTACCGCGCGTGTTTGATGGAGGTTTGACGATGAAATGCAGTATCCGATTCGTCGCGTTCGCCGCGCTCGCGCTCGTCGCGCTGGCGGCGTGCAATGCGACGCCGACGGTCGTACCGATCACACTCAAAGGCGGCAACTATTCCGCGCTCGGCGCGAACCCCAAGCCCGCGCAGCCCACGGCGAGCGACATCGCCGATCTGCAAGCCGCGCAGAATGGAACGCTGCAACAGCCGGCGATGGTCGAGTTTTATTCGGACACCTGAGGCATTTGTCAGTCGATCAAAGGCACCGTGAGTGCCATCGCGCAGCAGTATCAAGGTAAAGCCAAGGTCATTCACATCAACATCGACGATCCCGCCGCGCAAGCGTTCCTCAAGCAATACAACGTGCGCGGCACGCCGACGATCGTGCTGCTGGACCGCCATGGGCACGTGGCGTCCAATGTGCCCGGCTTTCCCGGTGAGCAACCGGTCACGCAGGCGCTGAACACACTTGTGGCGCAACCGTGAGCCGAACTTTGTTCGCCCGCGGCGCGCTGATGGTCCTAGTGAGCGCGCTCGCCGCGTGCGCCAGCAGCGCGCCCGCGCCGACGCCAACCGCGACCGTGACCGCGCCCGATCTCGACGCGGCGACGCAGGCGCTCATCGCCAACGCCGCGCGCGTCGTCTTCGTCATCCCATTTTCGCATTGGGACACGGATTGGCACGACACGTTCACCAACTATTCCAAACTCTCCGATCAAAACATCCTCGCCGCGATCCAGATGGCGAAAGCCGATCCGCGTTTTCGTTACACGCTGGAGCAGGTACTTTTCGTCCAACATTTTTGGAACACGTATCCGCAAGACCGTGCGGACTTGAAGGCAGCCGTGCAACGACGGCAGATCAGTTTCGCGTGGGCGGGCATTACGCAACCCGAAACCAGTCTCACCGCGCCGGCAATTCAGGTCCGTAACTTGCAAATGGGTCAGGATTGGATCGCGCAGAACTTTGGACCCGACTACGTGCCGCACACCGCGTGGCAGTCCGACGCATTCGGCAATTCCGCGGCATTCCCGCAGTTCCTGACCCAGTTCGGAATCACCAATCTATTCATCGGTCGCTTGACGCGGCGCTGCGCTCCGAATGATCCGAACTGTCTGCAATTACCGGAAGCATTTTATTGGCAAACTCCGTATGCGCCGTCGGCGCGCGTCCTCGTCTCGTACATTTCCTATCCCACCGCGTGGGACGCGATCCATCGCATCGCCGACGAGAACGCACAGGTGACTGCGCTTCGTCAGATCGTCAACGCGCAGTTCCAGCGCGCGTCGAATTCCAAATTTATTTTCCTGCCGATGGGTTCGGACTTTCAAGACCCGCTGCCCAATCTGCCGTCGCTCGTCGACCGCTGGAACGCCGCAGACAAAAAGACCGTGCTCGTGATGACCAGCCCCGATACGGCGTTTCAATTTCTGGCGACGCAGAAACTGCCCGAGTTCAACGTCGATATGAATCCGATCTGGCAAGCGTTTTACGTGACGCGCCCCGTCGCCAAGATCGCGGACAAGGAATCTGAGTTCTATCTCACCGCTGCCGACAAGTTCGGAACGCTGGTCGATATGCCGTCATCGTCGGCGTGGTACACCGCGACGATCAACGCGCATTACGACAACATCGGCGCGGTTTCGTTCGATTCCGTCTGGGCAAGTTCACAGCAACCGCGCTTTCAGCAAACCGTCGCCACTGCGGCGAACGATCTCGCGTCCGCGCTCGCACGCATCGCCAGCGGCGTGAACGCGCCGCTGGTCGTCTTCAACCCGACTTCGTGGCAGCGCTCGGAAGTGATCGAACTGCGCGGCGATGTTCCCAATGCGAG
>DAIDTM010000056.1 GCA_027457205.1 Anaerolineae bacterium
GTCGACGATAAGCTCGTACGGCTGGCGAAGAACTTGCACTACGCCGTCGTCACGAACGATTACAACCTCAACCGCGTCGCGGAGCTGCAAGGCGTGCGCGTGCTGAACATCAACGAACTGGCGAACGCCGTGCGCGCGGTCGTCCTGCCCGGCGAGAGTATGAAGGTTCGCGTGGTCCAGGAAGGCAAAGAAATGGGGCAAGGCGTCGCCTACCTCGACGATGGAACGATGGTAGTGGTCGACAACGGACGCAAGTTTCTCGGCAACACGATCGACGTCGTCGTCACGCGAATGCTCCAAACGAACCAGGGGCGGATGATCTTTGCCGCGCCGATGGAAGAAAAAAAGTAGCAGGACAAAGCTATGCCGCTCAAACTCTATAACACGCTCACGCGTCAGAAAGAAGAGTTCATTCCCCATACGCCGAACCGCGTGGCGATGTACGTCTGTGGTCCCAATCTTTATGACCCGATTCACGTCGGGCACGCCTTCTCGTACATCATCTTCGATACGGTCAAGCGCTATCTAACATTCCGCGGCTATCAAGTCCGCCACGTCCAGAACTTTACCGACATCGAAGACCGCATCATCGCCAAAGCGCAAAAGGAAAACACGACGATTCAGGCGCTGGCGCAGACGTACATCGATCGTTTTATGAACGAGATGGACGCGCTCAATATCCAGCGCGCCGACGCATACCCGCGCGCGACCGGCGTGATTCCGACGATCATCGAAATCGTGCAAGGGCTGATCGATAAGGGTTTCGCGTACGCGGTCGAAGGCGACGTGTACTTTCGCGTGCGCCAAGACCCAGACTATGGCAAACTGTCGCACCGCTCGCTCGACGATATGGAAGCCGGCGCGCGCATCGAGGTGGACGAGCGCAAGGAAGACCCGATGGATTTCGCGCTGTGGAAAGCCGCTAAGCCGGGCGAGCCGTCCTGGGACAGTCCCTGGGGCAAGGGTCGTCCGGGCTGGCACATTGAATGTTCCGCGATGAACCTTGCCGCGCATGGTCCGCAGATCGATATTCACGGCGGCGGGCAAGATGTGATCTTTCCGCATCACGAAAACGAGATCGCGCAGTCGGAATCGTTCACCGGCAAAGAGCCATTCGCCAAGTACTGGATGCACAACGCGCTGCTGCGTCTTGCCGGCGATACATCGGCGGAAGATAAAATGTCCCGGCATGTCGGCAACACGCTCTGGGTGAAGGACGCGCTGGCGCGCCACTCGGCGGACGCGATCCGACTGTACCTGTTGTCGACGCACTACCGCACGCCGCTGGCATGGACGGACGACGATGTCGATGCCGCCGCGCGCGGCTTGGAGCGTCTGCGCGCCGCAGTTGCCCCTGCCGCGGCTCCTCCCCCGTCGTCAAAAACCAACGACAAGAGTGGGGAGAACACACTAGCGAAAATCGCCAGCGAGGCGCGCGGAAAATTCATCACCGCGATGGACGACGATTTTGGTACGCCGCAAGCCGTTGCCGCGCTGTACGATCTGGCGCGCGAGATCAATCGCGCGCGCGGCGACGGCGCGTCGGCAGAAATGCTCGCGCCGGCGCAAGCCGCGCTGCGCGAACTCGCCGGCGTACTGGGACTGACGCTGCAAGAACCGGCGTCGGAAAAGATGGCTGCCGCGCCGTTCATCGAACTGCTGATCGCGATTCGCAAAGACCTGCGCGCCGCCAAGCAGTTTGCGCTGTCCGACAAGATTCGCGACGAACTCGCCAAACTCGGCGTGACGCTGGAAGACGGAGCGCAGGGAACGAAGTGGAAGTCGACTTGAGAAGGAGATGAGCAACCATGCGCGCCACAAAAGGACTCTCGGTTGAGCAACTTGCAAAAGCACTATCTCATCTTTCGCCATCTGAGTCCAAATCACTGTTAGAACTCTTAGACAAGGAGAATTTGAAGAAACGACTTGCGCTGGCGCGACGGCAAGCCGCCAAAGGCAAGGTCGTGAGCGAGCAAGCACTCTTCAAGGGCTTGCGGTGATTTACGAGCTGATTATTCCCGACGCCGTTGCGAAAGACTTGAAACATCTCGACCACCCCGTTCAGCGTGAATTGCGTGACGAACATTTCCCGCGTCTGAAACAAAACCCGCGTTGTGGTGAGCCGCTGCGCGGCGGATTGAAAGGCATTTGGAGTTACCATTTCAAGTACCGCTCAACTCAATATCGAATCGCTTACGAGATTCTAGACAAGGACAAGGCGATCTTGTTGGTGATGGTTGGCAAGCGTGGGGATTTCTATGAAGCATTGATGCGGCGCTTGGGACTCTGGTAGATGCCGGACTATCTCTACGGTCGTCATGCGATTCTCGAAGCACTGCGCGCGCAACGCCGAATCGAAGAAATCCTGATCGCACGCGGCGTACACAGCCGCGGCGCGTTGAGCGAGGTCATTACGCTGGCGAAGAACGCCGGCGTGTCGGTACACGGCGTCTCGCGCGACGAGTTGGACCGCATGGCGCATAATCATCAGGGCATCGTCGCACGAATTCCGGATTTTGAGTACGCCCAAGTCGAGGATTTGCTGGCGGTCGCGCGCGAGCGCGGCGAGCCAGCATTTCTGTTGCTGCTCGATTCCGTGCAAGACCCGCAGAATTTCGGAACGCTGCTGCGGACCGCGGAAGCCGTCGGCGTCCACGGCGTCGTCATCGCCGAGCGGCGCGCGGTCGGCGTGACGCCGGCAGTCGTCAAGGCGTCGGCGGGCGCGGTGCATCATCTGAAAATCGCGCGCGTGACGAACCTCGCGCGTACAATTGAGCAACTCAAGCGCGCGAATGTTTGGGTGATCGGCATTGAGAACGCACCGGAGGCGCAGGATTTTTCGCGCGCCGATTTCAAGATTCCGCTCGCGCTCGCGCTGGGCAGCGAAGGCGAGGGCTTGGGTCGGCTCGTGCGCGAGAAATGCGATTTCCTCGTGCGATTGCCGATGTGGGGCAAGGTGAGTTCGCTCAACGTCGCGGTCGCTGGATCGATCGTCTTGTACGCGGCAAAGCTGCAGCGCCCCGCATCTCATACGTAATTCTTACAATCCGTTTTTGACGAAGCACTCCCCACGTGCTATAATCGTCGCACCTGCAATGGTTCCAACCCCGCGCGTTTCAATCGTCATTCCCACTCATAATGGAGCCGCAACGCTCGCGGCGTGTTTGGAGTCTCTGCAAGCGTCTACACTCGCACCCGACGAAATCATCGTCGTCGACGACGCGTCGACGGACGCTACCGCGCAGACGGCGGCGCGTTTCGGCTGCCGCGTGATTCGGCTCGACGAAAACGTCGGCGCGGCGCGCGCCAAGAACCGCGGCGCGGCAGAAGCCGCTGGCGATATTCTCTTCTTCACCGACGACGACGTCATCGTGGCACGCGAGTCGCTGGCGCGGATCGCCGAAGAGTTCGCCGATGCGCGAGTCGCCGGCGTCGTCGGTCTGCTCGACGCGAAGATTCCATTCGACGATTTCGCGAGCAACTTTAAAAACCTATGGATGCGTTTCACGTACGAGCGACTGCCGCGCGAACGCATCGGCGTCTTTTACACCAGCATCGCCGCGATGCGCCGCGAGACATTTCTGCAGCTCGGCGGCTTTGACGAGAACTATCGCGGCGCGAGCATCGCCGAAGACACCGAGTTCGGACAGCGCGCGTGGGGCATGGGATGCTGGCTGCGACTCGATCCGCGCGTGACGGCGACGCACCGCAAGCATTACACGCTGCGCCTAGTCCTGGTGACCGATTACTTGCGGGCGCGCGCGCTCGTGCTGATGCGATTGCGCAAGCGCGGGCAGCCCTTCTTCACGAGCGTACCGTGGTTCTACCAACTCGCCGTGCCGACGATTTTCGCCACGCTCGTGTGCCTCGCGCTCGCCGTGATCGCACCGATTCTTCTCGTGGCAAGCGCAATCTTACTTTTTGCTTTTTACTTTTTATTTTTGACCTGGCTTACCTATCTCGCGCGCGAGCGCGGCGCG
>DAIDTM010000057.1 GCA_027457205.1 Anaerolineae bacterium
GTGCGCGGCGATCTGGAGGCGCGGCGCGAACTGCCGCCGAATATCGCGACGCCGTACTTTCCGTGGGATGCTTTGCGCGCGCGGTTGCTCGCGCGCCGCCGCTTGCTGCTCGATTACGCCAGCCCTGGCGAATCGATTCAACTGCCGTTCACGCCTGGTCCGCGCTACGGCGGACAACTCCGCAAGGCGCTCGACGACGTGGTCAAGTTGCGCGAAGAGAAAGCGCACATCGTCATCGTCACGCGCCAAGCCGAGCGACTCTCCGAGATCATGCGCGAACGCAACCTCTTCATCAAGCCGACCGATCAAATCGACGCCGCGCCCAAGCCGGGATACATCTCGCTGGTGCAGGGGGCGTTGGCGGAAGGATGGACGCTGAAGGCAGAAGGCGGAAGGACACTTGCACCGCACGCAAGTGCAGGTGTGAAGGATGAAAAAGAAGATTCTCCTCATCCTTCATCGTTCACACCTGCATCTGCGATTACCGCAGGTGCAGATGTCCTTCATACTTTAACAGACGCTTAACTCTTCGGCTGGTCGCGTCCCAAGCCGCGCCGCGCTGCCAAGCCGCGCGCCGCCAGCCCCGAAGCGTTTTTTGCCGATCTCGCGGTGGGCGATTACATCGTGCACATCGATCACGGCATCGGAATTTTTCGCGGACTGACGCGCCTCGCGTTGAACGGACCCGAACGCGAATTTCTGTTGATCGAGTATGACCGCGGCGACAAGCTGTACGTGCCGGTGCACCAGATCGATCGACTGAGCCGCTATGGCGCGCCGGGCGGCAAAGCGCCCGCGCTGCATCGACTCGGCACGGCGGACTGGGCGCAGGTCAAAGAGCGCACGCGCAAAGCGGTCGAGGACATCGCGGACGAACTCTTGGAACTGTACGCCGCGCGCGAGATCGTCAGCGGGCATGCGTTCTCGCCGGACAATCCGTGGCAGCACGAATTGGAGGCGTCGTTCCCGTACGTCGAAACGGAAGACCAGTTGCACGCGATCGATGCCGTCAAGGCGGATATGGAGCGCGCCAAACCGATGGACCGATTGGTCGTCGGCGATGTGGGGTACGGCAAGACCGAGGTCGCGCTGCGCGCCGCGTTCAAAGCGGTGACCGATGGCAAGCAAGTGGGCGTGCTCGTGCCGACGACGGTGCTGGCGCAGCAGCATTTCAACACGTTCAAAGAACGCCTCGCGCCGTTTCCGATCAACGTGGAAATGCTCTCGCGTTTTCGCTCCACCAAGGAACAGGACGAAATTGTCGAGAAGATCAAATCGGGCGGCGTGGACATTGTGATCGGCACGCATCGCCTGCTGTCCGGCGATGTGCAATTCAAAGACCTCGGCTTGCTCATCATCGATGAAGAGCAGCGCTTTGGCGTGGTGCACAAGGAACGCTTGAAGCAATTGCGGCAAGAAGTCGATGTCTTGACGCTGACCGCGACGCCGATTCCGCGCACGCTCTATCTTTCGCTCAGCGGCGCGCGCGATATGAGCACGATTGAAACGCCGCCGGAAGACCGTCTGCCGATTCGCACCTACGTCGCCGAGTACGACGAGCGGCTGGTGCGCGATGCGATTTTGCGCGAATTGGATCGCGGCGGGCAGGTTTTCTTCGTGCACAATCGCGTGCGCGGCATCAACATCGTCGCCGATCAACTTCGCAAATTGGTGCCGGAAGCAAACGTCGCCGTCGGGCAGGGGCAGATGGCGGAAGACCAACTTGAGCAGGTGATGGTCGAATTCGCGGCAGGGCTACACGACGTGTTGGTGTGCACGACGATCATCGAGAGCGGCATCGACATTCCGAACGCGAACACGCTCGTCGTCAACCACGCCGACAAGTTCGGCTTGGCGCAGCTGTACCAACTGCGCGGACGCGTCGGGCGGAGCGCGGCGCGCGCGTACGCGTATTTTCTGTACGAGAAGAACCACCCGCTCAGCGCGGAGGCGCACGAGCGATTACAGTCGATTGCCGAAGCGAGCGAGCTGGGTGCGGGCTTTCAGATCGCGATGCGCGATTTGGAGATTCGCGGCGCAGGCGAAATTCTGGGCGCGCAGCAGCACGGTCACATCTCGGCGGTCGGTTTCGATTTGTACTGCCGCTTGCTCGCCAGCGCCATCGATATGGCGCGCGCCGCTAAGCGAAAACAGGACGAAGGCGCGCCCGCGGGCAAACCGGGCGCGAATCTGCTCGGTCTTGCGCCGACGATTGACTTGCCGCTGCAGGCGCACATTCCGGAAGACTATGTGCCCGAATCGGCGCTGCGACTCAAGTTGTACCGGCGGCTGGCGGACATTGCTACATACGCGCAGGTGGACGAAATCGAGCGAGAGTTGAAGGACCGTTTTGGCGCGCCGCCGGACCAAGTGGGTAACCTGCTGTATTTGCTGCGCCTGCGTGTCGCGGCGATGCAGGCGCGCGTTTCGGCGATTGCGATCGAGGATGGGCGCATCGTCTTAAAGTTCGATAAAGCAGACGGCGTGGGCGCGCGCTTGCGCGCCAAGTTCAACGACCGCGTCAAGATCGCGGTGGACCGCGCGTGGCTCAGCGGTCCCGACGGCGACGTCAAGTGGCGCGAGCATCTGATGGACGTGATCGAGGCGATGACGGCAGGCGAAAAGAATCGGACGGACGCCGTGTTGCCGGGCTGATCTAATGAAAAATTAACTTCCATCCTCTTGACAACTCGGATAAACCGGATAGAATTTACTCAACTTATCTGCTTAACCTCCCGCAGGTCGCTAACTGGCATAGTTGCGCTGTTGAGTGATTGAACCTGCGCGAGATTGAACAAGAGCCATCCAATGAATTCTCGATCCCTGTTTTCTCCCAGTACGACAGCGACGCGGTGCGCCTGTCCGAGGCGGGGGCACTACACCTCGTCCGGCTGATGCTGCGCGCGCACAAGCCGCTTGACGAATGGGTGATTTCCGCCCCCGCAAAAATGACGTGACACGGGGCGGGATTGCCAAAGCTCGGAAGATTTCAGAGCCCGGGGCAAGTCCCTAGGGCTTTTTTCTTTTTCCGAAGGTAACTGCTCAACCTCCCGCAGGTTGAGTTAATTGATGACCGGAATCGTGGTTATGCACAACCTGCGGGAGGTTAGGCTGAGTAGAAACCAAAATTTGAAAAGGAGACCTAAAGTGAAAATCGCAAATGACGTTACTGAATTGATTGGTAATACGCCGCTCGTCCGCATTCGGCGATTGACGAAAGATGCCGGCGCGGTGGCGGATGTCGTCGTGAAACTCGAGTTCTTCAACCCGGCGCACAGCGTCAAGGACCGCATCGGCGTATCGATGATTGACGCGGCGGAGAAAGCCGGCAAGATCAAGCCAGACACGATCATCCTTGAGCCGACGAGCGGCAACACCGGTATCGGACTGGCGATGGTGTGCGCGGCGCGCGGCTACCACTGCGCGATGGTCATGCCCGAAACCGTGAGCAAGGAACGTAAGATGCTGCTACGCGCCTACGGCGCGGAAGTGATCCTCACGCACGGACCGGACGGGATGGGCGGCGCGATCAAAAAAGCGGAAGAGCTGGCGGCGTCCGACCCGCGCTATTTCATCCCGCAGCAGTTCGAGAACCCGGCGAATCCGGAAATTCATCGCAAGACGACCGCGGAAGAAATCTGGCGCGATACGGATGGCAAGGTGGATTTCTTGATCTCCGGCGTCGGCACCGGCGGAACAATCACTGGCGTCGGCGAGGTTATCAAATCGCGCAAGCCATCGTTCAAGGCGATCGCGGGCGAGCCGGACGCGTCGCCGGTGCTTTCGGGCGGGCAGAAGGGGTCGCACCCAATCCAGGGCATCGGCGCGGGGTTCGTGCCGGCGGTCTTGAACACCAAGATTTACGACGAAGTCATTCGCGTCAAGAACGACGACGCGTTCGACCTCGCGCGGCGGATGGCGAAGGAGGAAGGCATCCTCGTCGGCATTTCGTCCGGCGCGGCGATGTGGGCGGCGTTGCAGGTTGCCAAACGTCCGGAGAACAAGGGCAAGTTGATCGTCGTGATCATTCCGTCGTTCGGCGAGCGGTACCTGAGCACGCCGTTGTACGCGAATTTGGCGGATTGACATCGACAGGAGACGGAGGACGAAAGACGGACGACCGTGGACGACAACGTCCGTCGTCGGTCATCCGTCCTCCGTCCTTGCGAGGTAATCGAGTATGTTCAATACTTTGCGTAATGACATCCACTCCATTTTCGAACGCGACCCGGCGGCGCGCAGCGTGCTCGAAGTCATCGTTTGCTATCCGGGGCTGCACGCGGTATGGGGGCATCGCGTATCGCACTGGCTGTGGACGCACAATTTCAAATTCCTGGGGCGTTGGGTATCGCAGGCGGCGCGCTGGCTCACCGGCATCGAGATTCATCCCGGTGCGACCATCGGCGCTGGCTTTTTCATCGATCACGGTATGGGCGTCGTCATCGGCGAGACTGCCGAGGTGGGTAAGGACGTGACGTTGTACCACGGCGTCACGTTGGGCGGCACCAGTCTCAACAAAGGCAAGCGCCATCCGACGCTGGAAGACCGTGTCGTCGTCGGCGCGGGCGCGAAGGTGCTGGGCGCGATCACGATCGGCGCAGACAGCCGCATCGGCGCGAACGCCGTCGTCGTCAAATCGGTGCCGCCGAACTCGGTCGTCGTTGGCGTGCCGGGGCAGCCGGTGCGGCGCTCTCACGCGCACATGGCAGGCGACGCGCCCGACCTCGATCACGCGATGCTGCCGGATATGATCGGCGCATCGGTGATCTCTCTGATGGCGCGGATGGACGCGCTGGAAAAAATCGTCACCGGGCGCGAGCCGGTTGGTTTTGCGCCGCACATTCCGCAGAACGGCAGTTGGCGCGGCGATGATTTTTCGATTTGAGCGTAAAGCCGTCAAGTCGCCCATTGACACGGCGAGCGATTTGGTTTAGATTGAGAGTGTGATCCGACGTTTCGGGTCGATGCGCTTTGCTGGCGCGAGAGTTTTTCTCTCGCGCCTTTTTTTCTTGAGGAGGATGACCGTGCCACCATTCGACAAGGGCGTTCAGAACGCGACGGAGAAATTGTACGAGGACGAACGCCTGCGCTCGAATCTAACCGACCGCGAAGCGAAGATCGTTTTGGATTGGGCGGAACGCTGGGTGACCGAGCAGGTGAGCGCGGCGCGCGATGAAACCGCCGCGAAGCAAATCGCGCTGAACGAGTTGACGCGCGTGCGCCAGACGGCGACCGCGCTGAATGCGCTGGCGGCGCAGGACGCGACACCGCGCCTTGCCGACGCGCTGGCTGCGATCGCTCCGGGCGCGCAGGCATCGACGACAATGACGCGCGAAGAGGTCTTGGCGCTGGCGACGACGCTGGCGAGCGCGCTGTGGAAATTGCGGGCGGGACGATAAACCGAACGCTGTAGGACAAATTTCCAAATGTGTCCTACATTTTTGGGGAGAATCGAGATGCACGCGTCAAGCAAATGGCTCTGGCTGGCGGCAATCCTCTGCGCGACCCTCGCGTCCGTCGGCTGCAAAAATCCAACTCCAACGGCTCCGCCGACCAGCGCCGCCGGCTGGTACAGGTCTATTTCACCACGCCCAAGGATCCGGACAAACCAGCCGATCACCACGGCGGGCTGGACGAAAAGCTAACCGCGTTCATCAACACCGCGCAGAGCAGCGTGGATATGGCGATCTACCAACTCGAATTGCCGAACGTCACGCAGTCGCTGCTCGATGCGAAAAACCGCGGCGCAACCGTGCGCGTTGTGACCGACATCGACATCCTCAACGATCCGAAAGAGAATCCATCGTTCAAGCAGCTCCAGAATGCCGGCATCGGCGTCGTCGGCGGCAACTCGAACGCGATCATGCACGACAAGTTCGTCGTCGTCGATAAGGCAGCGGTGTGGACCGGCTCGTGGAATTTCACGGTGAACGATACGTACCGCTACAACAACAATGGCATCGCGATTTCTTCGCCGGAGCTTGGGCGCAACTGTACCGCGACGTTCGAGAAAATGTTCAACGACAAAAAATTCGGTCCACAGCGCAAGCCGGGCGGAACGACGCCCAGGTTGACGATTGGCGGCGCGGCAGTCGAAAACTATTTCGCGCCGGAGGACGGCGTCGCGCCGAAAATCATCGCGCGGCTCAAGCCCGCCGCGCAGACGATTGACTTTATGGCGTTCTCGTTCACCGATGACGACATCGGCGCGGCGATCCTGGCGCGCGCTCAAGCCGGCGTCAAGGTGCGCGGCGTGTTCGAGACGACCGGCTCGGAGACCAAGTACAGCGAGTACGGCAAACTGAAGCAGGCGGGGCTGGACGTTCTCCAAGACGGCAATCCGTACCTGATGCACCACAAGGTTTTCATCGTCGATGGCAAGACGGTGATTCTCGGCTCGTTCAACTTTTCCCAGAACGCCGAGACGGAGAATGACGAGAACTTGCTCATCATTGACGATGCCGCGCTCGCGCAGCAATTTCAAGCCGAGTTCACGCGCGTCTACGATCAGGCGAAGACGAAACAGTAACCATTGGCGCAGGCGTCACCGGCGAAAGTCCCAACCACCACAGAGGACACAGAGGAAAAATTCTCTGTGTCCTCTGTGGTGATCACCGCATCCGCCATTTGAAAGGCGGTATCAAATCGGGTATAATCGGGACGTTAGGTCATCGCTATGCCAAGTCCCCTCCTCAAGACCAAATT
>DAIDTM010000058.1 GCA_027457205.1 Anaerolineae bacterium
GGTAACTATGTCGCGATGATCGGTGACGGCGTGAACGATGTTCTCTCTTTGAAGAAGGCGAACCTGGGGATTGCGATGGAGAGCGGCAGCCCGGCGACGCGCGCCGTCGCGGATATGGTGCTCCTGGGCGATTCGTTCGCCGCGCTTCCACTCGCGTTCCGCGAAGGACAGCGCATCATCAACGGGATGAAAAATATTCTGCGACTGTTTCTGACGCGCGTCCTCTACTCGGCGCTCCTCATCGTCGCCATCTCGATAATTGGCTTGGGCTTTCCATTTATTCCCAAGCACAACGCGTTGCTCGCCTTTTTGACGGTCGGCGTGCCGACGCTTGGAATTAACTTGTGGGCGCGACCGGGACCGGTGACGCGCAAGAGCATGTTGCGTGAGATTGCCCATTTCGTTTTGCCCGCCGCTATCGCGGTCACTAGTTTTGGGCTGCTCGTCTATATGGGAGCTTTCTATGCTAGCACGACTTCGCTGATCCAGGTTGATGTGACACCAGAAGCCATCGCCGGTTTTGCGCATCTGGCGGGCATCACGTACGACATTTCCTCGCCGTCCCAATACATTATCGAAGTATCGCATCTCGTGGCTCAAACGGCGTTGACCGCGTTCGCGGTATTGGTCGGCTCGGCGCTGGTCGTATTTGTCGAGCCGCCGGTCGCGTGGTTCGTCGGCGGCAACGAATTCAGCGGCGATTGGCGTCCCACTATCCTGTCAGGCGGAATGTTGCTCGTTTTCTTGGTTATCGTCATCGTGCCGCCATTGCGCACCGCGTTCGAGATCATGCCGCTCTCGCCTCTTTGGTATGCGGCGATTGCTCTAGTTGCCCTCATGTGCATGCTCTTCTTGCGAGGCGCTTGGCGCGGGCGCTGGCTAGAACGTTTCCTGGGAATGGAATTCTAAACGCAGAGATTTTTATATTTTCTTCTCTGTGTCCTTTGCAACTCGGCGGTGAATTATAGAGTGATCTGAACAATCTCCGCCTCTGCAAACAGATTGGGCGTTTCGATTCCCATTGCCGCATACACGCGCAGCGGCACGCTGATGTCGGCGACATACAATTCGCCGACAACGGCGCGGGCAGTCTCGGCAAACAAGCCGACTTTGGGAAGAGCAAGTGTGAGCGTCGCATTCGCGCGAATGCACGGATCGAAAAACGCGCCCGTTGTCGCATCCAAGCCCGATGGCGTATCCAGCGCGATGATCGGCGCGCCGCTTACCGCATTCGCTTCGCTCAGCGCATAATTTGCCGCACGAATCAAATCCGCCGTAACGCCCTGCGGCGCGCCGCGCAAACCGTAACCGATCAAGGCATCGAGAATCACGTCGGCGCGCCGTAGAGACGTTGCACGCAACGTCTCTACAAGTTCGACGCCTATCTTTTGCAAAATCGCAAGTTGATGCGCGGGCACGTCGCGATATTCGTTCGGCGGCGCCGCGAGCACCACACTAACTTGCGCGCCCCAGTTCGCCAATCGACGCGCGGCGACCAAGCCACCACCGCCGTTGTTGCCGCGTCCCGCCAGAACGACAATGCGTTTGCCGCGCACGTCGCCCCCCACCTTTTCGCGCGCGAGCGTGGCGAGATGTCGTCCCGCATTCTCCATCATTTGCATCAACGTGATGCCGATGTCCTCGACCATCACCCGGTCCACCTCGCGCATTTGCGCCGCGGTTATTGCTGGAATGAATTTGCGATTCATTGTCTCACTCGCGTC
>DAIDTM010000059.1 GCA_027457205.1 Anaerolineae bacterium
TTCTCACGCACACCGGCGAAGACCTCGGGATGTCGATGGCGCAGAAACTGCTCGCCGCGCACGCGGGAGTGGAACGCGTGGAAGTCGGGCAGATCATCAACGCGAAAATCGATCTAGTAATGGCGAACGAACTCTCCGCGATCGCGGCGATCCAGGAATTTCGCAAGATCAAGGGCGCGGAGAAAGTGTTCGACGCGAACAAGGTCGTCATCGTTCAAGATCATTTCGTACCGGCGAAAGATGTCGCGTCGGCGCGGCTCGGCAGCGGCGTCCGCAAATGGGCGGAGCAGCAAGGCGTGCGCTACTACGAAGTCGGCATGGGCGGCATCGAGCACGTGCTGCTGCCAGAAGCCGGCTTGGTCGGTCCGGGCGATCTCGTGATCGGCGGCGATTCGCACACGTGCACCTACGGCGCGCTCGGCGCGTTCGCGACCGGCGTCGGCGCGACCGATGTTGCCGCGGCGTGGGCGCTCGGCGAAGTGTGGCTCAAAGTCCCGCCGACGATTCGGCTCGTCTATCGCGGTCAGCCGAAGAAATGGGTGAGTGGCAAGGATTTGATTCTGGCGACCATCGGCAAGATCGGCGTTGACGGCGCGCGCTACGCCGCGCTGGAATTCACCGGCGACGCGTTCAACTATCTAGGGATGGCGGACCGCCTGACGATGGCGAACATGGCGATTGAAGCCGGCGCGAAAGCCGGGCTGTTCGAGGTCGATCAGCGGACGCTGCAGTACGTTCACGACGCCGGCGGCAAGGTGCGCGAGATCTATCATCCCGATCCGAGCGCGCAGTACGCCGCGACGTACGAGTTCGACGTGAGCGCAATTGAGCCGCAGGTCGCCGCGCCGTACCTCCCGTCGAATACGGTGCCGATTTCGCAAGTGGGCGCGGTGCCCATCGATCAAGTCGCGATTGGTTTTTGCACGAACGGGCGCATCGAGGATTTGCGCGTCGCCGCGCAGATTCTAAAGGGACGCAAGGTAAACCCGAAGACGCGCACGCTGATCTTCCCCGGCTCGAACAAGGTGGAACTGCAAGCGATCAAGGAAGGGCTGATCCAAATCTTTATCGAAGCCGGCTGCGCGGTGAATCCGCCGACGTGCGGACCGTGCATCGGCGGGCAGCTTGGCGTGCTGGCGGAGGGCGAGCGCTGCGTGTCCACGTCGAACCGCAATTTCAAAGGCAGAATGGGCGCGGTGGAGAGCGAAGTGTACCTCGCGAGTCCGGCGGTCGCTGCGGCGACGGCGGTGCTGGGGCGGCTGGGGTCGCCGGAGGAAGTCAAATAGTCGCGTTGTCGGTGAGCCAATACCAACGCGGGATGACGGACGGCGAAGTACGGAGGAGAGATTTGTTGGTAATTGGCTTGGATTGACTGTCTTATCATTGCACAAGATGTGCCAATGGGATGTCGGCATAACCCCTATATCAGGTGGTTATATGGAAATCAGTCTGATTAACCCTCGTTGTATTGATAGCAAAACTTTCGGTTCATTGGGAATTGCCGTGGCGAACACCTGTTCGATCCCAGATATAAGGCTCGGGGATTCTACGTCACAACTGGTGGGGTCAATGAAGCGCATAGATGCGACCTTTCACGGCAATTCCCAAAGAGCCAAACTTTCTGGACTCAGATTAAGCGTGAAATCCGTCCGAAAAGTTTAGCGAATTGTGCAACGGTCAGTAAGAAGTAGTTAGCCAGCGCGCCCAAGCCGCAGTATTGTGAGCGATGGAGCGCGAATGAAAACGTGTAAGCCGTTCGTCGAGTTGCGTTCAGCGATTGAAAGAGAGACAATGGTTTCCAAAGAGCCGCAACCCATTCAAGCCTAGTGAGATACAAGTGGGCGCGTCATTGAGGGCACGCGCAATGAGAATGGCAACTGCGGGCAACGACACGGCAGGGCGGGAACCTACATCACGAGAAACCACCTAGGCGGTGTGGTACTCGGCGTAACTCCTACGAGACAGGGGCGCGTGGCTCGCAACGCGATATCGTGTGAGCAAGTTAACAAGTCCAGGCACGTGTTCAGCACAGTCTTTCGTCGGGCAGCACATCAAAGCGTGAAGCCTGACGGGCAGGCGCGTTGAGCAAGTGTGCGAAGTGTGTCAGGTGGAATAGCCGTTTGCATCTTGCTATAGCCACAGGACAGCAGAGTGCAGGCGCGTCTTACCAAAGGGGGCGCTGGCTAACCAGCGCTTCCAGCCGACCGCTTCGCTCGCTTCGCGGCGGCTGAAGCACGTGCCGTTAGGCAGTTCCTTAAATGGTAGCAAAGGGAGAGAAAGAATGAATAAGAAGTTGTCTCGCAGAGATTTTCTCAAATTGGCTGGCGTAACTTCCACAGGCTTGGCACTTTCGGCTTGTGGTGTGAAGGGAACAGAATTGCCAACAACAACTCTTGTACCTCCAACGGAAACTATTATTCCCACAGAATCGCCTGCTCCAACTTCGACAGCAACGCCAAAACCGCCTGCTCCTACGTCAACACCGACACCAAAGCCACCTGAAACTTTACGAGAATATGCTGACGCTTTAGGAATCGAGATTGGTGGGAGTACGGCTATTGGCTATTTTCAGAATTGGGCTCCGGAGCCTGATAAGATGAAACAATTTTTTCTCCAGAACTTCAATCTCTTTGGAAATGCGTGGGACGAGTTATTAAATCCATACAACCCGTTCAGACCATCTAAAGCAACCTTTGACTTTTCAATGATGGATTTGTATGCCGATTTTTTACAGAGAAACAAACTAAAAGGACAAATTTTATTAGTTTGGGGTAATAAGGCCAATAGTCCGGAGTGGTTACTTAAAGGAAATTTCAATGAAAACGAATTGTTAGATTATTTAGAGAACCACATTGGCGCTGTAATGAGTCGCTATAAAGGTAGAATTCAAGAATATAGCGTGGTCAATGAGATTCTTGGTACTCCCTGGGACAAACAGAATAGTTTTTGGTACGACCATTTGAATAAGAATCTTGACTGGGTAAGAAAGTGCTTTGAGTGGGCATATCAGGCTGACCCCAATGCAATACTTCTTTTGAACGATTTCGGGATTGAAATGCCTGGGACTAGGATTTATTACGATGATAGAAATACGTTTATCTACAATTTGATCAGAGGTATGAAAGATTCTGGAGTTCCTATTAACGGTGTAGGATTTCAGCTGCATGAATATGGTTTAGATTTTTACCCAGAAACAAGAATACCTGAACTTATGGGGATGTTTGAGAAAAATATTCGTAAGTATCAGAGCTTGGGAGAAGATGTTTATGTAACCGAATTCGACCTTCGCTTAGGCGGATTAGACGGCGCAAAAGATGCAAAATTTGCTTTGCAAGGCAAAGTTTACGGGAGTATCCTTGATACTTGCTTAAGCGCTGGCGTTAAGAGCTTTACACTTTTCAATCTAATTGATAGATTATCCTGGTTAGAGTCACCCGAAAATCCGCCAAATTCGGGTAAAGACGCAGACCCATGCGCTTGGGATGATAATTATCAACCCAAGCCCGCTTATTTTGCTATGATGGATGTGATGAAAAAGCATTATGCACAGAAGGTCCGTTAGACGTCAGTGCCAACGCGGAGATTCTTGCATAAGCATGGTGATTTGGAGAAGGCACGCAATACCAATCACCGGTCGCGCGTGGAAGTAG
Source organism: Anaerolineae bacterium (assembly GCA_027457205.1). GTDB lineage: Bacteria > Chloroflexota > Anaerolineae > UBA4142 > UBA4142 > DAIDTM01. The sequence continues at coordinate 3,651 of DAIDTM010000059.1, forward strand.
TACGGTGCGTGCGGCAGTTAAAACCGGACCAACAACACCGCGAAGCCGACTTTCGTCGGCTGAATCGCCGCAGGGCGATTTCATGAAGTTGTCGCGGCGATTTCAATCGCCTGTTCGTGCTCAGTCAGTCCACGGAGATGAACGCACACGCCGGTCGGATTCGTAGTATTCGATGCGGCTCGGCGTCAGGCGGACAACCTTTCCCATACGTGCGGCTTTGGTTTTGAATTCAGAGGAACGAAAGAGACGCTGAAGAAGAGCGGGGATTTCTCGGATGCGTTCTTTGGGCAAGTCAACGTTGATGATGCAATAGCCGCGGGATGGCTCAATCCTCTTCCAAAAATCGGACGTGTTGATGGTGACGAACGTGGGTTGAGCGGCTTGGCGAAGTAATTCGGGGATCGCTTCATCCTTGATGATAGACTGCGGGCGCAGCACTGTCACCGACACAACTTGTCCAGGATACCAAGCGGCGATGGCGGCGAGAATACGCTGGTCGTGCAGGTTCTCATCAAAGACAATCATAGATCACGCGGCGAGTTGAAGCACGCGCGCGGATTGAACCAGGGCGCGATCGGCAAGCCGAATGGCTTCGATCACAGCCGCGGGAGTAATCTGGCTGGCAGAATATTCTTCGACGACTTGTTGGACAGTCTCGCCTTGCGCGATTAGAGAAAGAATGACGCTGACTTCAAGCCGTGTGTGTTTGAAAGTAGGGCGTCCACTGCACACGCCGGGCGCGGAGACGACGTACTTGCCCAGCGGGTAGTATCGATACGGCTCGCCGCCATATATCTCCCGCACAAGTCTCGCTTTGGATTTCGAGTTGTTCGTTTTTATTTTCGTTGCTTTCATTTCATCCTGCCTCAGTCGCAATTATACACCTTGATTTAGGAGGACGCAATGCCTATCACCGGTCGCGCATGGAAGTACGGAAAAGATATTGACACCGACTTGATCATCGCGGGACGCTACTGCAACTTGATCGACGCGGACGAACTCGGCAAGCACGCGATGGAAGACCTCGACGCGGAGTTTGCCAAAAAGGTGCAGCGCGGCGACGTCGTCGTTGCCGGTTCGAACTTTGGCTGTGGCTCGTCGCGCGAGGTCGCGCCGCTCGCGCTCAAAGGCGCGGGCGTGAGCGCGGTCGTCGCGGAGAATTTCGCGCGTATCTTTTACCGCAACGCGATCAACATCGGCTTGCCCATCTTCGAGTCGCCGGAAGCCGCGGCGGCAATTGAAGCCGGGCATCGCGTGGAAATCGATCCGGCGAGCGGCGTCATCCGCGATCTGGATACGCAGAAGCAATTCAAGTCCACGCCGTTTCCCGAATTCATGCAGATGATCATTGCGAAAGGCGGACTGCTGCCGTACGTCGAAGAGCGGCTCGCGCAGCGGCGAAACCCGGATGGGACGCCGACGAACGCGGACGAACGCGGACAAAATTAAACAATCTGCGTTTGTCCGCGGCTATCCGCGTCCAATTTCTTTTGACGGAGTTCACATGAATATCGCACAGAACGTGGAACGCGCGGCGAAATTCTTTCCCGATCGCGCCGCGATTATGTTTGAAGGGACGACGTGGACGTACGGCGAACTGAACACGCGCGCGAATCGGCTGGCAAACGCGCTGCGCGCCAACGGCGTCGCGCGTGGCGACCGCGTATCGCTCTATTTGCCGAACGTCCCCGAGTTCGCGCTGGGCTACCTCGCCGCGCAAAAAGTCGGCGCGGTTGCGGTATCGATCAATGCGCTCTTCAAATCGGACGAGGTCAAGTACATCGTCAACGATTCCGGTTCGGTCGCGCTCTTCACGCTCGGCGAGTTGCTGCCAAACGTGCCGCGCCAAGATTGCCCGACGCTCAAACACATCGTCGTTTCCGGCGGCGACGCGCTGGGCAATCCAACGCTGGACGATTGGCTGAGCAAAGGCGCGAGCGATGCCAAGTCGGAAGAGATGCTGCGCGACGATCCGGCAGTGCTGCTCTACACTTCCGGCACGACCGGTTTTCCGAAAGGCGCGACGCTGACGCATGGCAACGTCGTCTCCAACAATTACACGACCGTGCATCATTCCGGCTTTACGCCAAACGACCGCATGTCGCTCTTTCTGCCGGCGACGCACGTCTTTGGGCAAGATTTTATTATGAACTCGACGTTCCTCGCATGCGGGACGTTGATGCTCTATCGTCGCTTTGTGCCCGACCAGGTGCTCGAATCGATTCAGCGCGATCGCGTGACGATGTTCTTCGCCGTACCGACGATCTACATCAATTTGCTCAACCTGGATTTATCGAAGTTCGACTTGTCGTCCATCCGCTATTGGTTTTCCGCCGCCGCGACGATGCCGCAGGAAATCTCGCGGCGCTGGACGGAACGCTTCGGTCGGCCGGTGTACGAAGGGTACGGCTTGACCGAATGCTCGCCGTTCGCGTGCTACAACCACGACTTTCGCCACAAGTTCGGCAGTGTCGGTACGGCGGTGGAAAATTTCGAGCTGAAGATTTTCGATTTGGAGGATCACGAAGTTCCGCTGGGGCAGTGGGGCGAGATCGTCATTCGCGGTCCGGGCGTGATGCAAGGGTATTGGAACAAGCCGGACGATACCGCGTGGGTGCTGCGAAGCGGCTGGCTGCATTCCGGCGATGTCGGCATGATGGACGATGAAGGGTACGTCTTCATCATGGATCGCGTCAAGGACATGATCAATGCCGCCGGCTTTAAGGTGTGGCCCGCCGAAGTCGAGCAAGTTTTGTACAAGCATCCGGCGGTACGCGAGGTCGCGGTCTATGGCATCAAAGATCCGGTCAAAGGCGAAGCGGTCAAAGCCGCGATTGTCTTGAAAGCAGGCGCGATGGCAACGCCGGAAGAGATCATCGAATTCTGCCGCGCGCGGATCGCGGTCTACAAAGCGCCCGCGTACGTCGATTTCGTCCCGGATTTGCCGCGCAACCCGACCGGGAAAATTCTCAAGCGCGTGTTGCGGGGACAGTGACGCGTGGAAAGATTCAAATTCTTCGAACCGCTGCGCGTCCGCTTTGCCGAAACGGATTCGCAAGGTCACGTCTTTTTTGGCAACTACCTCACGTACTTTGACGAGGCGCTGACGCAGTACCAGCACGCGATTGGCTGCACGTATCAGGACGTTCTCGATCTCGGCTTGGACTATTTCTACGCGCACTCTGAATGTGATTACAAATCGCGGGCGTTCTTTGAAGAGGTGCTGAACGTCCACGCGCGCGCTGGGCAGATCGGCAATTCGAGCATCACGTTCGAGTTTGCCGCGTTCAAAGCGCGCAACGACGAACTGGTCGCGACCGGCAAGATCGTCGCGGTCGTGATCGATCCGCAGACGAAAAAGCCGGTGCCCGTGCCGGACATTTTCCGCGACGCGGTGGCACGGTACGAAAGAGCGTGATGCGTGAAACGTGATGCGTAATGGCTGTTCACGCCTTACGAATCACGCATCACGACAAATCTGGAATTGGGAGAATGTGATGAAATCCTACAAGATCGGTGTTGTTGGCGGCGATGGAATCGGACCCGAAGTGGTGCGCGAGGGGCTGAAGGTCTTGAACACGGTCGCCGCGTTGGAAAAATTCAAGTACGAGTTGGTCGAGTATCCGTGGGGCAGCGAGCGCTACCTCGCGACCGGCGAGGCATGCCCGCCGAACGTGCTCGACGAGTACCGCAAGCTGGATGCGATCCTGCTTGGCGCGATCGGCGACCCGCGCTGCCCAACCGGCGTGGTCGAGCACGCGGTCATCATGACGATGCGCGTCGGGCTTGACCTCTTCGTGAACTTGCGTCCGATCACGCTGTACGCGGAGCATCTCTGTCCGCTGAAAAACAAAAAGCCGGAAGATGTCGATATGCTCGTCTGCCGCGAGAACACGGAAGACGCGTACACCGGTCCCTGGGGCTTGACGAAGAAAGGCACGCCCGACGAAATCGCCACGTCGATCATGCTTTACACGCGCAAGGGCACGGAGCGCATCATTCGCTACGCGTTCGAGGCGTGCCGCGCGCGCAACAAGCGCAAAAAAGTGACGATGGTCGATAAAGCGAACGCGGTGCGCGCGCACGATCTGTGGACGCGCACGTTCGAGGAAGTTGGGCGCGAGTATCCCGACATCGAAAAAGACCACGCCTACGTCGACGCGACGTGTATGTGGTTCGTGAAAAACCCGGAGTGGTTCGATGTGATCGTTTCGACTAACTTGTTCGGCGACATCATCACCGATCTCGGCGCGATGATTCAGGGCGGCATGGGCATCGCCGCGAGCGGCAACATCCATCCGGGTCAGGTCTCGATGTTCGAGCCGATTCACGGCAGCGCGCCCAAGTACGCCGGCAAGAACGTCGCGAACCCGCTCGCGACCGTCAACGCGGTCGGCATGATGCTCGACTATCTCGGTGAGAAGAGCGCGGCGGCGCGGATCGACAAAGCCGTGCGCGCGCTGCTCGTTTCCAAGCGCATCCCGTCCGTCGAAGCGCGTAGCGGCTTGAGCACGAGCGAGATCGGCGATATGGTGGCGAAAGAAGTAACTCAATGAGCCAATGAACCAATGTGCCAATGAGCCGAAAAAAGTTCTGGCAGATTTGGCTCTTTTGGCAGCTTTGGCATGTTTGATGGGAGGCGGATGGAACAGACCGCAAAAGTGGTTGTGGAAAAAGCACCGCCGCGAATCCATTATGGTTTCATTGTCATCACGATGATCGTGCTGGCGGTGTTTGGCGCGCTGGGGCTGGCGCGTTTCGGCTACGCCAGCATGCTGCCGGCGATGCAAGATGGCTTGCATTTGACGAACACGCAAACCGGCGAGCTGCAATCGTGGAACTCGGTCGGGTACTTGCTCACCGTCGTCTTCGCCGGTATCCTTGCCGCGCGCTATGGACCGCGCGTCGTGATTTCCATTTCGCTCCTCGTCGTCGCGCTGGCGATGATCGCGAGCGGGCTGTTCCCGGTTTTCGATGCGGAACGCGTGTCGCGGTTCTTCACCGGCGTCGGCGGCGCGGGCGCGAACGTGCCGGCGATGGCGCTCATCTCGGCGTGGTTCGGCGCGAAGCGGCGCGGACTCGCGGCGGGCGCAGGCGTCGCGGGGTCGAGCGTTGGGTTGATCGTGACCGGTCCGCTCGTCCCGGCGATCCTGAATCGGTACGGCGCGGAGGACTGGCGCGTGAGCTGGTACGTCCTCGGCGCGCTGGGGCTGATCGTTTTCGTTCTGTGCGCGATGTTTCTGCGTAATCGCCCGGACGAAATCGGTCTGACGTCCATCGGCGGCGAGACGCGCCGCGCGGAGAACCGCGCGTCGTCGCTCGACTGGGGCTTGGTGTACAAATCGCGCTTGCTGTGGGAACTGGCGGCGATCTACTTTGCGTTCGGTTTCTCGTACATCATCTATTCGACTTTTTTTGTCACTTACCTTGTGCGCGAAGGCGGTTTTAGCGCGGCGAGCGCGGGAACGCTGTGGCTTCAAGTCGGGATCGTCACAACCATCAGCGGTTTTATCTGGGGCGGTGTGTCGGACCGCTGGGGTCGCCGCGTCGCGCTGTTGATCGTCTTCGCGCTGCAGGGAATTTCGTTTCTCGTCTTCGGCGTCAGCCACAGTCTTCTGGCGATTTACCTTTCCGCCGCGCTCTTTGCGATCACCGCGTGGAGCATTCCCGCGTTGATGTCCGCGCTCGCGGGCGACGTGTTCGGCGCGCGACTTGTGCCGGCGGCGCTTGGCTTGATGACCGTCGTCTTTGGCATCGGGCAGATCATCAGTCCGTACCTGGCGGGCGCGATCGCGGACGCGACGCAATCATTCGCGCTTGCGTTCGTCCTCGCTGGCATTTTCTCGCTGCTCGGCGCGGGCGGCGCGATGTTCCTGAGCGAAGCGAAAAGCGCGGCGTAACCAAATTCTCACGATGGAGTCAGATTGATGGATTACCAACCCCGCGGCTTGACGTTCGAGCGATTCAACGTGGGCGATGTGTTTGTCTGCCAGGCGCGCACGGTGACGGAAGCCGATACAGTGAACTTTGCCGGCGTCTCCGGCGACTACAATCCGCTGCACACCGACGAAGAGTTCGGCAAGACGACGCCGTTTGGATCGCGCATCGCGCACGGCGTCCTGGGTCTGGCGATCGCAACCGGACAGGCGAATCAACTTGGCGTTTTCGAAGGGACGACGATTGCGCTGATGCAGCAAATCGTCAAGTACACCGGCGCGGTAAAATTCGGCGACACGATCCACCTGGAGCTAAGGGTCGCCGAGAAAAAAGAAACGTCGAAGACGGATCGCGGTGTGGTCACGTTCGATACCACGGTCCTCAATCAGCACGGTAAGCCGGTGATTGAAGGGCAGTGGACGCTGATGATGAAGAGGGGAGATTGAGATGCGTTTGAAAGACAAGGTGGCTGTGGTCACCGGCGGTGGGAGCGGCATTGGACGCGCGACCGCGCGGCGCCTGGCGAAGGAAGGCGCGCGCGTGGTCGTGTCGGATGTCGTGGAAGCCGGCGCAACCGGAACGGTGAAATTGATCGCGGATGCCGGCGGTGCTGCCATCGCCGTGATCGGCAATGTCGCGAATCGCGCGGACGCGCAAAAGGCGGTCGACGCAGCGGTGAGCCAATTCGGTCGGCTCTACATTTTGATCAACAACGCCGGCATCACG
>DAIDTM010000060.1 GCA_027457205.1 Anaerolineae bacterium
GCGAAGGGGCGGGTCGCGGGCTGGGCGATGAGCGTGACGAGCAGGACGAGCAGCAAAATCGTATCCATCGTGTGAAAGGTGGAAACCTCGGCGATGAGGACGCGCACGTCGACCATGTGGTTGATCTCGCGCGCGTTGTAGACGCCCAGCGCCTGGAACGCTTCAAAGTTGATGTTGCCGCGCTCGTACTCGATGGACGCGGCGGCGAAATGGCGGCGGTCCTGCGCGTTGAAGCGGTCCGCCGGCGGAAAATCCGACTTGCCGTACTCGAAATCAAGGTACTGCGGCGTCAGAAAGATAAACAGATTGGACAGGACGATGAACGGCGGAATGCCGATGACGAGGATGACCATCAGCAGATTGGCAAGCCAGCGAGGCATAACAACTCCTTTGGAGAATGAGCCAATGAACCAATTTACCAATGAGCCAAAGCAAACCGAGAGTCGTTTGGCTCATTGGGCAATTGGCTCATTTCCCCAGCGCGTAGCGCAGGATGATATTGTCGATCAGGTTTTCCACCGGCGCGTGATCGTCGGTAAAGACGGGCGTCGTTTCGGTCGCGAGGCGCGCGGTGGGCAGCGACTGCGCGGCGACGAGGCGCAGGTACGGATCGGTCAGCGTCGCGACGTTCGCGCGAAAATCGCCGAGCGTCGTCGGCTGATTGGTGCCGACGATGAGCGTGTTCGCGTTGTTCGGGTGATCGATGAGATAGACGCTCGGAAACACTTGGCGCATCGTCGCGGCGAGCGCGTCGACGAGGCGATAGTCCGTGTTCGTGCGCGCCGCGTTCAGCGCGACGACGCCGTACGGGGCGAGGTGCGCGCGCACCGCGCGAAAGAACTCGACCGTCGTCAGGTGGAATGGGATGTACGGCTGGCGGTACGCGTCGACCGCGATCACGTCGTACGTACCGGCGCGCGTCTGGAGGTAGTTGCGCCCATCGTCGGCAATCGCGTGCAGATTTGGCTCGGTCATCGCAAAGTACTTTCTGCCGACCGCGATGATCTTGGGATCGAGTTCCACACCGTCGATGGGAATCGCGCCGTAGACTTCCGTGTACTCGCGCGCAGTGGTGCCGGCGGCGAGTCCGATCATCAACAGGTTGCGCGGGGGGGTTGTGCCGGCAAAGTACGGCGCGATGAGGAACAAGTCCCAGATGCCGCCCGACAACACGCTGTCGGCGCGGTACGCCGACTGGTACGCCTGTCCTTCGTTCACGGTCAGCAGCCGCCAGCCGCTGGGGTCGTCGATGACTTGAATGAAATTGTACGGCGATTCGGTTTCGTAAACTAATCCAGGCGCGGCTTTGACGACGCCGCCGGAATCCAGCGCGGCAAGCGCGGCGATCACCGCGAGCAGCGCGGCGTAGCGCAGCGCGCGCCAGCGTTCGGCTTCCAACGCGATGCCGGCGACCGCGCCGACGAGAAGCGCGAGCGCGAAGGCGAGGTACGTGCCGCGCGTGCCGAGCGCGTCGAACAAGACGAAGACGGTGCCGAACACGCCGAGGATGCTGCCGGCGGTCGAGAGCGCGTAGAGGTTGCCGGCGGTCGCGCCGCTGGACGTGATCGCGCGCGTGCTCAAGCGAATCGCAAACGGCGAGACGCAGCCGAGCAAGGTGACGGGAACGAGGAACAGGACGAGCGTGCCGGCAAACGAGACCAAGCCCAAGCCGGCGTCGAACTGCTGGAGCGCGGGGATCGCCAATTGCAGGAAAGGATTCGCGACGAAGGGCAGGATGCCGATGGCAAAGCCCGCCCACGCGATGAGGCGGTAGAGCGTCACGGCGCGCGGATCGCGGTCTGCCCAGCGTCCGCCGAGATAGTAGCCAAGCGTGAGGTAAATCAAGATCAAGCCGATGATGTTTGCCCAGATCAAGATCGAATCGCCGAAGAAGGGGCGCAGCAGACGCGACGCCGCCATCTCGACGCCCATTGAGGCGATGCCGCACAGGAAGACGATCAGCCGGAGAAAAATGTTTTTCAACCCTGGCTCCATACGCAAAGTTGCGACGCACGGTCACCGTG
>DAIDTM010000061.1 GCA_027457205.1 Anaerolineae bacterium
GGTTGGCAGCGCGCCGACTGGGAAATAACGGGCACGACGGTGAACTCAAAGCGCGGCTTGAAGATGAAATTCGGATGGGCGATGCCGCGCGCTGTGTGCTGGTGCAATCCAACCTTCGGCTCGTTGTGAACCTCGCCAAACGATACGTGGGTCGCGGGCTGACGCTGCTCGACTTGATTCAGGAAGGCAACATCGGCTTGATGCGCGCGGTAGAAAAATTCGATTACCGGCGGGGTCACAAGTTCTCGACGCACGCGACTTGGTGGATTCGTCAAGCGATTACGCGCGCGATCGGCAATCTGGGCAACTCGCCGCGCTTGCCGGCACACACGGGACAGTGGCTGCGCCGCATCGATCAAGCGACGCATTTGCTTACGCAGGAACTGGGACGCGATCCAACCGACGTAGAGATCGCGGAGCGCATCGATCTGCCGATTGAAAAGGTGCGCCGGTTGCTGGAAGCCGGCGCGGGAACGCTGTCGCTCGAAATGGAAATTGGCGGCGACCAGGAGACCACGCTTGGCGATTTTATCGAAGACGAGCAGACGCCCAACCCGTGGAGCGCCGCAGTCGATTCGATGATGTGCGAGGATATGCATTCCGCGCTCGACACTTTGTCGCCGCGCGAAGCGCGTGTGCTGACGCTGCGGTTCGGTTTGCGCGATGGTTACGCGCAGACGCTGGAAGAAGTCGGCGACAAATTCGGGCTGACGCGCGAGCGAGTGCGGCAGATCGAGAAAGAGGCGATGGACAAACTGCGCTCGGAGTCGCGCTCGGCGCGCCTGCGCGGGTATCTAGACCCGGGCGCTCCGCGGGCGCGGTCTGGCAAGCCCAGCCGATAACGCCGGCAGGCGTAAATCGATCATTCTGCATCGGGCGACCGAAGAGGTCGCCCGTACTTTTTACCGGGGGCAGTTGAAGAAATCCCGGCTTGTGGTATAATGCCCCGCAAGTAGGCAAGCACGGTTAGCGTGCGCAGCGGAGGCAAGGTGGCAAGTGGAAGCGCGATCGTGACCGATTCGCGCTTGGGCGAAAGCGCGCTGCGGAGTCTGGTGGACGGACTGGCGCTGATCGACAATCAGGGACAGGTCGCGTTCTGGAATCCGCGGGCGGAAACGTTGCTCATTTGGACCGCCGACGAGATGCGCGGTCTGCGCGTGAACGAAATGATCGAGCGCGTAGCGGGGCGGGTGTCCGCACCCGATGCCGTTCGCGCCGAACTCGCCGCCGCGTTCCTGCCTGAAGCCGCCGAGACAACGATCGACATCGACTTGCTGCCCGGCGCAGACCACAGCAACCGCATCGTTCAGGTTCACGTGTTTCCGCTGTGCGATCCGAACGGCAGCCAGATTGGCACCGGCATTCTTCTGCGCGACGTGACGCGCGAGCGCGAATCGGACGCGATGAAATCGCAGCTGCTCTCGACCGTCTCGCACGAGCTGCGGACGCCGCTCGCATCGATCAAAGGTTTCGCCACGACGCTGCTGCGGCAGGATGTCAAGTGGGACGAGGCGACCGAGCGCGATTTCTTACGCATCATCGACGACGAGACCGATCGGCTGGCGGAGATCATCGACAATTTGCTGGATATGTCGCAGATCGAGGCAGGCGCGCTGCGTATCAGCAAGGAGCCAACCCAACTGCGGCAATTGATCCGCGAGGCGGTCGATGAAATGCGGATGCGCACCGAGGCGCATTATTTCGTCGTCGATCTGCCGGCGGAACTGCCGCGCGTGCTGATCGATCCGCGCCGCATCCGTCAGGTGCTGCACAATTTGATCGGCAACGCGATCAAGTACTCCAAAGGCGGTCAAATTTCCGTCGCCTGCGAAGTGGAAGGCGATCACGTCGTCGTCAGCGTGTCTGACCAGGGCGATGGAATCCCGGCGCAATTTCTGGACAAGGTCTTTGAACGGTTCTTCCAGATCGACGGCGCGTCGACGCGGCGCGTTGGCGGCAGTGGATTAGGGCTGGCAATTTCGCGCGGCATCGTCGAGGCGCACGGCGGCAAAATCTGGGTCGAGAGCACTGTAGGGCAGGGAAGCACATTTCGATTCACGCTTCCCCTCGCCACGAATGAGGCAACCGAATGAGCGGTTCTCTGTCAATCACGTTCTGGGGCGTGCGTGGAAGTTATCCCGCGCCGGGCGCGCAGACCGCCCGCGTTGGCGGAAACACGCCCAGCGTGCAGGTGCGTGCAGCCAATCACCTGATCATTCTGGATGCCGGGACTGGCGTGATCGGATTGGGTAACGCGATGGTGGAGCAGTATCGCGCGAATCAACATCCGATGACCGCGACGCTCTTTTTCACGCACACCCATCACGACCATACGCAAGGTTTTCCATTCTTTACCCCCACCCACTATCAGACGACCCGGCTGTACGTTTTCGGTCCGAAGACGCTGCACCAAGACTTGGAAGAAGTTCTCTCTCGCGCGATGCTGCCGCCGGTCTTTCCGATCACGCTGGACGAATTGCCGTGTTTGCGTGTGATGCGCAATCTACAGGAAGGCGAGGTGATCGTCCTCAATGATAAAGAATCCGAACCGCGTGTGCTGGTCGAGCGGGACGAGACGCCGCAGAACGTGCCCGAGCACGTGATCGTACGTGTGTTGCGGTCGCACGCGCATCCGCAAGGTGTGTTCATCTATCGCATCGAGTTCGGCGGCAAAGCGATGGTCTTTGCGACAGACACGGAGGGCTACGTCGGCGGCGATCAGCGGCTGATCCAGTTCGCGCAGGGCGCGGATTTGCTCATCCACGACGCGCAGTACACTGAGGCGGAGTACTCGTCTGACATAACGCCCAAGCAGGGTTGGGGGCATAGCACGTGGCAGATGGCGCAGGCGGTGGCGCGCGCGGCGAGCGTAAAACAGCTGGCATTATTTCATCACGACCCGACGCACAGCGACGAGATGCTGGAGGATATAGAAAAGCAAGCGCAGGCAGCATTTCCCCAAACCGTCTTGGCGCGCGAGGGAATGAAAATCGACTTGTAGTCCGGTCGCAGAAAATCAACTGGCGTCAGACCCCTCTCGATGCGAGGGGTTTTGTTTTAGTCGATACCGAGAATGGTACCCCGATTCCATTGACCGCGCAATCTAACGCGTGTTACAATGAAGGCGTGAGGTGATTGTGAGATCGAGTTTGATTAAGGCGTTCGTCGCGCTCGCGCTGGTTTGCCTGATCGCGTTAGCCGCCGCGGTGTTCGCAACGCCGCCCGTGCCGCGCGTGTACGCTGCCAGTTGTACACAAG
>DAIDTM010000062.1 GCA_027457205.1 Anaerolineae bacterium
TTCCAACGAGCGCGCCCGCGCCTTCGGGATGGAAGTACAGCGAAGTCGCGAACTCGATGGTAAAGACATGGTCGCGCGGAAAATCGGCGAGCGCGTCGGTGACAAAGAACTGACGGCGGACCGGTTCAATCGGAATATCGACCCCTGCCATTTTGCCGATTTGCGCCGCCAACGGTCCCGCGCAGTTCACCACGGTACGCGTTGCGATCTCGCCGCGATCTGTGACCACGGCAGACACGCGCCCGCCTTCGGTTTTGATCGACGTAACCGTCGTCTCTGTTTCGATCCGCGCGCCGTGCTGCAGCGCGCCTTTCGCGAATCCTTGCGTGACGCTATTCGGGTCTGCCAGTCCGTCGCGCGGGCAGAACGTTCCGCCGATCACGCCGTCGAGATTGACGCGCTGCGCGAGCGACGCGATGTCTGCCGGCTCCAAAAATCGCACCCATGGTACACCGACGCGGTGCTGCAAGTCCACATTCGCCTTGAACGTCGCGACTTGTGCTGGCGTCGTCAGCAGAAACAGATAACCGATGGGATGATAGCCAGCGGAAATGCCGAACAGTTCATCGAAATGCGAAATGACATCGAGACTGAACATCGACAGACGGATGTTCACCTCGGTCGAAAACTGGTAGCGCACGCCGCCGGCATTCCGACCCGTCGATCCCATTCCTAAGAATTTTTCGCGTTCGAGCAGCACGATGTTTTTCGCGCCGCGTTGCGCGAGATAGTACGCGGTGCTCGCGCCCATACACCCGCCGCCGATGATGACAAGGTCAGCCGTCTTTGGTAACATGCATTCCCCTCGAAAAAGAATTATGCCGCGCCGGAGAGAACACTCACTCGATAGAGCGTTGTCCTCAAAAACCCGTCGATCAATTTACGCGACGGCGGGAGAATTTCTCGATACCCGTCGATAAACCACACCCAGCAGCATCAGACCGACCAGCGCGGTCATGAGCCATGCCGCATTCGCAACCAGCGGCGCGCTCGCCTGCTTGGCGGCGATGCCGGCAAACGCCCAGATGATGACGAGCAGGAACGCGATGTCTCGCCGCATCATACTCACCGCCAGCGAAATCGCCGATGCCGCCATCAGCAGGAGGACTGCCCACCACTGCGGATTGATTCCGAAACCATCCCATTTCCAGTAGTATAGCAAATCGGTGATATTAGCGATGGTCGCCACGCTGATCCAGCCAAGGTAGATGCTAAACGGAATATCGACGCACCACTTTTCGATTGCCGTTATGTGGCGGCGACCGATATCCAAGCGCAAGTAGATCGCGATGAGCAGCAGCAAGAGCGCGAGCATGACCACGACGGTCAGTGTAAAAAACTCATAGTGCCAGAGGGGAATCCACACCGAATTTGCCAGACAGCTCAATGCAAACAAATAGCCGATTCGTTTGAGGCGCGGATTGTCGCGTTGACGCGGCAACGCCTGGTACACGCCAAAGGCGATCAGTCCGATGTAAATTACTCCCCAGATGGCGAACACATAACCTGCCGGAACAAAATAAACGGGAAACTTGTCCGAGACCGCTGCCGTGGTTTGCCCGTTGAAGGGAATGATATTCGCCAATCCATTGACAACCAGCGTCACGATGACGGCGACGATGTTGATCCACACCAAGAATCGATTCATCGCATCCTCTTTTCTTCCGTTTTTGCGGATCGTCCCGATCATCCTTGGTTCGCCCCGCGTTCATCTGCGGGTCGATATCGACCTTGTTTGCGGCGGCGACGTATCCGGCGATCCAATTTTCAACTCCAATATATCCCAAAAG
>DAIDTM010000063.1 GCA_027457205.1 Anaerolineae bacterium
GCCGAGCCGCAATCGGAAGTGCTGGCGTTCGCGCCGCTGGATCGAGTGCAGTGGGGCATCACGGTGCGTCAAAGCGAGGATGAAGTTTTCGCGCCGACGCGTCTCCTGCAAAGCCGTATCTCGGAACTGATGGTGATTATGCTGAGCGGCGCGCTCGTACTGGTCTACTTTGCGACGCGCAGCGTCATCGTGCCGGTGAAAGCATTGACGGACGCTACGCGACGCATCGCGGCAGGCGATCTGGATTCTCCGATTCAAGCGCACGCGCGCGACGAAGTCGGCGTGTTGGCGCAATCGCTCGACGAAATGCGCGTCCGCTTGAAAAAATCGACCGAAGAGATTCAGGCGTGGAATCGCGAACTCGACGCGCGCGTGCAAGAGCGCACCACGGCGTACCAGGCGGCGGCGAAAGACAACGCGCGGCTCTACGCCGAACTCCAGCAAAAGGAGCAGCTGCGCGGCGAGTTGCTGCATCGCGTCATTTCCGCGCAAGAGGACGAACGCAAACGCATCGCGCGGGAATTGCACGATGAAACCAGCCAGGGACTGACTGCGCTGATGGTGGGACTGGACACGGTTAGCATGGCTTCGGCGCAAGACGTTCAGAAGGCGAACGCGCATCTCCGCAGTTGCAAGTCTATCGCCGAAACGCTGCTGAAGAACCTTCACCGGCTCATCGCCGACTTGCGCCCCAGTCTGCTGGACGATTTAGGGCTGGTGCCGGCGATTGCTTGGTACGGCGAGCAGCGGCTCAAGCCGCTGGGCATCGCCTTCCGCCTGGACGAGGACGGTCCAAAGAGTCGATTGCCAACGTCCATCGAAACGGCTTTGTTTCGTATCGTTCAAGAAGCGATCACGAACATCGTCCGCCACGCCCACGCGACGGCAGTGAATGTGCGATTCGCGCGTCAGGAAGGGTTCGTCACCCTGCAGGTGTCTGACAACGGTCAGGGCTTTGATCCGCAGACGTTGCAGCCGTCGGATGCGCACGGCAAGGGCTTGGGCTTGCGCGGGATGCAGGAACGCGCGGGCATTCTGGGCGGCGAGTTTCAGATGCAGACTGCGCCGGGCAAGGGAACGGTCATTACGATCCACGTGCCGGTTTCGGCTTGAAGAGGCGACCTATGGCGAAAATTCACGTGCTGTTAGTTGACGATCATGCGATCTTGCGCGAGGGCTTGCGCGCGCTCTTGAGCTATTACGATGACATCGAAGTGGTCGGCGAGGCGCAAGACGGCGCCGAGTCGCTCGTGCGCGTGCGCGAACTGCAGCCCGATGTCGTGTTGATGGATATTGCGATGCCGGGGATGAATGGGCTGGAAGCGACGCGGCTGATTCGCGAGCAGCATCCGCAGACGCGTGTGCTCATCCTGACGCAGCACGAAGACCCGCAGTACGTGCTGCCGCTCCTGGAAGCCGGCGCGTCCGGCTTTGTCACGAAACGCGCCCTCGGAAACGATCTGATCACCGCCCTGCGCGTCGTCGCGCGCGGCGAAACGTTTCTCTATCCTACCGCAGCGACGGCAGTGGTCGACGAGATTCGGCGTCGCCGCGAGGATGCCGCCGTCTCGCCCGAATCGCTGACGCCGCGCGAACTGGAAATTCTCGATCACATTGTCGCGGGCGAGACCAATGCTCAGACGGCGGCGGCGCTCTCGATCAGCGTCAAGACCGTCGAGTGGCATCGCGCCAACTTGATGAGCAAGCTGGATGTGCATTCCGTCGCCGATCTGGTGCGTTATGCGCTGGAACACGAGTTAGCCGCCAAAAGCGCATAGAGAGAACGAACAAACGAATGAGAAAGGTCTTGCTTGAGGGGCAAGACCTTTTTTGTTTTGCTTCGGGCTAGGAATCCCCGGCGATTACCTGGCGTCGATCCCCAGTTTCTGGATTTTCCTCTGGCGCCAAACCCAATGATTCTACTGGTTCGGAGCCAGTTTTTTCTTCTCCGTCCGGCGGATAACCCCCGGTGATGCCGCAGGCAAAAGACTAGGCGTTGACCTGTTCCGCATTCAGCGGCGATGAAATAGAATGACGATAGATAAAGACGCGGAGGCGAACGATGCTTGATCGACTCTTGATCTACAGCGCAAGATTTGTTCTGTTGTTCCTGCTTAGCGCGATTGGCACGACCAACGTCCCTGCGCCAGCTAATCGCACCGCGCCCGCCGCGCCTCCCGCGCCGTCGATCAACATTTCGTC
This sequence comes from Anaerolineae bacterium, assembly GCA_027457205.1. Taxonomy (GTDB): domain Bacteria; phylum Chloroflexota; class Anaerolineae; order UBA4142; family UBA4142; genus DAIDTM01. The sequence continues at coordinate 2,203 of DAIDTM010000063.1, forward strand.
CGGCTCCGCCGCCTACCGCATCGCGTTCGCGTCCGACCGCGACCGCCGCTTTTACTTTGACATTTACACGATGAATCCAGACGGATCGGACCTTCGGCGCGTGACGGACAATCTGGCGGAGGACAAGACGCCGGCGTGGTCGCCCGATGGCAAGCGGATTGCTTTCACCTCCGACCGCGAGGGCAACAATCAAATCTACGTGATGAACGCGGACGGCTCCGACGTGACTCGCTTGACGAACAATTCTTCTTTCGATTGGGAACCTTCCTGGTCGCCCGACGGGCAGCATATCGCGTTCACGTCGAACCGCGATGGCAACTGGGAAATCTATACGACACTTGCACCGCACCCCTTTGGGAGTGCAGGTGTGGATGCGGATGGCTCCAACGTCGTTCGCCTCACGAACAACCCGGCGTTTGACTGGCAGCCAACGTGGTCGCCCGATGGTCGACAAATCGCATTCACGTCCGACCGGTCTGGCTCGTGGCAAATCTACACGATGAGCGTGGATGGTTCGAACGTCAAGCGATTGACGAATTCCCCAGGCGACAACCGCGACCCGGCGTGGTCGCCGGACGGTCGGTACCTGGCGTTTGTATCGACGCGCGACCGCGCCTGGGAGATTTACACGATGCGCGTGGACGGCTCTGGCGTCATGCGGTTGACTCACAGCACGGCGATCAATCAGACGCCCAGTTGGTCGCCCGACGGCAAGCAAATCTTTTACGAGTCGAATTCGCAGATTATGGCGATGAACTTCGATGGCTCGTGCCAAGTAAACCTGTCGAACAGTCCGGCGACGGACTTTCACCCAGCGTGCGCGTGCCTGCCGCGTTAGTCAATCGCCGAATGCAGATAGTCGCTATGAATAATCAGAGGAGGTACTCGATGAACCTGACACGACGCGATTTTCTCAAGGCGTTCGGCTTGAGCGCCGCCGCGCTGGGACTCGGCGCCAAGTTTCCCGCCGCGCCGCTGGCTCTCGCGCCCAAGCGCGCGCCCATCGTTCCGCACGGCGGCAACGCGATGCTGATGGATACCACCAAGTGCGTTGGCTGCAAGAGCTGCCAACTGGCGTGCAAGAAAAAGAATGGCTTGCCCATCGACGATCAACCGGTAAGTCTGTGCGCGACCGCGCTGTGCTACGTGGACATGAAAAACGTTTCGCCGGATCCAAGCAAGCCGGTCATTCAGCCGATCAAGCGGCAATGTATGAACTGCAACGATCCCGCGTGCGTCTCCGCGTGCACCGTCGGCGCGCTGCAAAAACTGTCCACTGGACCGGTCGTGTACGACAGCAATCGCTGCATCGGTTGCCGGTATTGTATGTACGCCTGCCCCTTTGGAATTCCGACGTTTGAATGGGACAAGCAGTTCTCGCTCATGAAAAAGTGCAATCAGTGCGCCGATCTCCAAGCCGCGGGACAATTGCCTGCCTGCGCCAAAGCCTGTCCGACCGGCGCGATCCAGTACGGTCGCCGCGATGACCTCTTGACGATCGCGCGGCAGCGGATCAACGATCCGCAGGGCAAATACGTCAAGCACATTTACGGCGAAACCGAAGTCGGCGGTACGTCGATGCTGTACCTCGCGGCGGTGCCATTTCAGGCGTTGGGTTTACCCGCCTTGCCGGACGTCTCGCCCGCTGAAGCCAGCCAGATGATTATGCACTCGACGCCCCTCGTCGCGGCGACGGTGGCGACGGTGTTGACCGGACTTTACTTTGTCACGCGTCGCTTGACGGCGCAGCCCACGACCGTTCCCGTCCATCCACACATCGGAGGTCACTAACATGATTCCACAACCATTGATCGACGCCGTGATCGTTCTTGCGTTGTTCATTCTTCGCATCGGCTTGCCGCTGGGGCTGCTAATGTCGATTGGTTATTGGTTGCAGCGCAAGCTGCGCCCGGAGGATTTCGAGTCAGCCACAACCTTCGATGGCAAACTGACGTGGCGAAAGCGGCTCGGACGCGAGATCAACGCGCTGCCCGCGTGGTTCCCTATCGTCGCGATGCTCATGGCGATTGGCGCAGGCGCTGGAGTCTATCGGCTTGCGGCGGGTCTCGGCGCGTCGACGAATCTGAGCCAGGCGTACCCGTGGGGCTTGTGGATCGGATTCGATCTGTTCATGGTCGCCTTTTCTGGCGGCGCGTTCACGCTGGCTGCCATCGTCTACGTTTTGAATATGCGCCAATTCCATGCGGCGATTCGTCCGACGGTGCTGACCGGCTTGCTCGGCTATGCCTCGGTCCTCATCATCTTGATGATGGACCTGGGACGCTGGGATCGCTTCTATCACTTTATCATTTATCCTAACCTCAACTCGGCATTGTTCGAAGTGTCGTGGTGCATTTTGCTCTACACCACCGTCCTCGTCATCGAATTTATGCCGGTCGCTTTGGAGCGCACGCGGTGGGAGCGCGCCAAAAATCTGCTGCGAAAACTGCCGGTGCCGTTGGCGATCGTCGGCGCGACGCTTTCATCGCTGCACCAGTCGTCGCTGGGCACGCTCTTTGTCATCATGTCCGAACGCGTTCACCCGCTCTGGTACACGCCGATCATTCCGCTGTTGTTCTTCATTTCTTCGATTGCAGCGGGACTGGCGATGGTCGTCGCCGGCGGTACGCTGAGCTACTGGGTGTTCAAGCGCAGTCTGAGCCAGGAACTGGTTGGCGGCTTGGGCAAGTTCATCCCGTGGGTGCTAGGCGTTTACGCGGTCATCAAACTGGGTGAACTGGTGTACATCGGCGAGACCGGCATGATCTTTTCGAGCGGAGTCTACAGCGCGCTGTTCCTGACCGAGATGATCGTCGGCGTGTTGATACCCATCGTCCTGTTCGCGCTCCGTGGGTGCAGGGCGAGCCGAGCGTGGTCGCTCGTCGGCGCGGTGACGGTGCTATTCGGCATCCTTCTGAATCGATTCGACGTTGCCTGGTTTACGCTCAAGCCGGTGCCGGGATACACGTACTTTCCCAGTCTTATCGAAATCTTGATTCAGATTGGCGTCTTTGCGGCGATCGTGTTCGTCTACACGCTGGTCGGTCACTATCTTCCATTGTTTGAAGGACTCGCGCCAGTCGAGCAGACGCCCGAGCCGAACGTTTTCAGACCGGAGCACGCCTACTAGCCACGCGCACGCACCCGTGTGTGCGTGATAATTGAATACTCTCCCTCTCTGCCGCACTGCGGGGAGGGAGAGATTTTTGCATTTCTCGCCTAGCGTCTGTATAATTGAACTAGAAGCCCTTCGAATGGGTTCTGAGTTGCGTCCGGGTGCGCGGCGCAGCATTTCCATTCGCGGCTTTTTTTCTTTTTTTCTCTCCTGTCGAAGACGGGGAAGAGTTGGGTGAGATTGTGTCCGAATTGACCGCGTTCTTGCAAGCGAATATTATTCCGATCTATTTTGTCTATGGCTTGGCGCACTTTACCATCGGCGTGGTCGTCGCGCTGGAGGCAGGCCGCGCCAGTCAGCTGCGACTCTCGCGCGCCTTGCCGTTCCTGGCGGCATTTGAGTTGACGCACGGCATCAACGAGTGGATCGAGATGCTCTCAATGATCTCGCAACAGATTCCCACCGTTGCGCGCGAGCCGCAGTGGTCGGAGATCATCAAACTGGGCTGGCTGGCGCTCTCGTTCTTCTGTCTCTTTCTCTTCGGCGTCCGCCTGCTCGGTCAACTCATGCCGCCCCACAAACGCTGGCTGCGCTGGCTACCGCTGATTTCGGTCGTTGTGTTTGCCATCGGCGTCGCGCAGATGCGCCTCTTTCTGCCGCCCAATTCATTCGCGGTGAGCGGCGAACTCGGCGACTTGTGGATCGGATATAGCATCGGATTTCCCGCGGCAGTCGCCGCGTGCCTCGCGTTGCTCGCGCAGCGCCGCGCGTTCGTGCAAGAGGGAATGCCGCAGTTCGGACGCGACCTGGTGGGCGCGACGTTGGCGCTGGCGTGGTACGCCGTTCTCGATCAACTTGTCAGTGTTCCGTCGCCGTACTTTCCCTCGTCGATCATCAACAAGGACGAGTTTCTCCACGTGACCGGCGTGCCGGTGGAACTGGCGCGCATCGGCGTGATTCTCATCTTTGCGTTCTTTATCATCCGCACGATGCGCGTGTTCGAGGTGGAATATGCGCGGCGGCTGGAAGCCGCGAACCGTGCGCGCTTTGCCGCGCAGGAAGAAGCCACGCGCGAATTGTCGGTGATGTTCGAGACGTGCCGCACCCTCGGCTCGACACTCGACGTGAATCAGTTGATCCAGGACGCCGTCACCCGCATCGTCACGCAGCTCGATCCGATGATCGCGGGGATGGTCTATCTGTACGACGACGCCGAGCGCGCGCTCGTGCTGCGCGCCAGTCGGGTCCGCGATGAGCGGTTTACCCTCACGTCTGCAGAGAACGACACGGCGAAGCGCGTGTCGCGCCAGGCGTTCGAGGCGCGCACGCTGGCGTACGAGATGGGCTCTGCTGCCACCGCGTCGATGATCGCTGTTCCGCTGGTTTCGCACGAGCAGACCGTTGGCGCGCTCTGCCTGGTGCATCGCGCGGCGTTCTCGAATTACGCGGTCATCCAGACGCTAGCGCGGCAGCTGGGCATCGCGCTGGAAAACGCGCGGCTGTACGAGCAGGTGCAGGAGAAAGAGAAACTGCGCGGACAATTGTTGGAGCGCGCGGTCGCGGCGCAGGAAGAAGAACGCAAGCGCATCGCGCGTGAATTGCACGATGACACAGGGCAGACGCTGACCGCGCTCGGCGTCGGCTTGGGCGGTGTGGAAGAGACCATCGTGCAGAATCCGGAACTCGCGCAGTACCAGATCGCCGAACTGAAACTGATGACGATGCGCGCCATCGACAACCTGCGCCAGTACATCTCCGACCTGCGTCCATCGGTGCTGGACGATATGGGGCTGGTCTCCGCGCTGCGCTGGTACGCGCAGCAGTATTCTGAGCGCGCCGCGCTGGCGATCGACGTGCAGGTCACTCACGGCAAGCGCCGCCTTCCATCGCGCGTGGAAACCGTCCTGTTCCGTATCGCGCAGGAGGGGCTGAACAACATCGGACGGCACGCGCGCGCGACGCACGCGCGGCTGCGGCTCGAATTTGCCGCAACGTCGGTCGTCCTCACCATCGAAGATAATGGCTGCGGCTTTATCGTCGATCAGGTGCTAGGCGCGCATTCGCAACGACGCGCGTGGGGCTTGCTCGGCGTACAGGAGCGCGTCATGCTCGTCGGCGGCAAATTCGAGATCGATTCTATGCTGGGACGCGGCACGAAACTGGTCGTAGAGATTCCGGTGGTCGAAGAGCAAGTGTTGGTTGAGACGCCGACGAACATCGCCGAACGCTGACTTGTTTTTTTGTCTGTATTGGTCGGCGTTAATCCGGGTCCAATTTCAGGAGGCGGTCGTTGCCTAAAATCAAGTTGTTGATGGTGGACGATCACGAAATCGTCCGCGCCGGGCTGCGGATGCTGTTGCAAGCGCAGCCGGATATGCAGATCGTCGGCGAAGTGGACACCGGGCGCGATGCGGTCGCCAAAGCGAAAGAACTTGCGCCGGACGTCGTGCTGATGGACATTTCGCTGCCGGACATTGACGGCTTTGAAGCGACGCGGCAGATCAAACGTGCGCTGCCGAATGTCGCCATCCTCGCGCTGACGATGCACGAGAGCGACGAATACTTTTTCAAGATGCTCGACGCCGGCGCGTCCGGCTACGTGCCGAAAAAAGCCGCGCCCACCGACCTCGTCTCTGCGATCCGGGTCGTGCGCGAAGGCGGTGTGTTCCTCTATCCCTCCGTCGCCAAGGCGTTGGTGCGCGATTATATGGGTAGGGCGGCGGAGAACGGCGTTCGCAGCAGTCTCGACGGTTTGACGGACCGCGAGCAAGAAGTGCTGCGGCTCATCGCCGATGGCTTGACGAATCAGGAAATCGCGGACAGACTCACGATCAGCGCGAAAACCGTCGAGCGGCACCGTGCGAACATTATGGGGAAACTCAACTTGCACAGCCGCACCGAATTGGTCAAGTATGCCATTCGCAAAGGGCTGATCGAGGTGGAAGGATGAGAAAAGACCTGG
>DAIDTM010000064.1 GCA_027457205.1 Anaerolineae bacterium
ACCGAGCCGAGGTCGGTAAGGTGTAGATCGTAGCCGTCGGTTGCGCTCAGCGTCCCCATGCTCTTGCAAAACGAAAACTCGTCGCACGGCGTCAGACATTCGATGCCGACAATCAGCGTGTGGTCGCGGCGACTGAAATAATGCGCGTCGCGATAGTCCTTCTTGAACGCGCCGTCGAGCAGCTTGAGCGCGTGGATATCGCAGGTGTGCGCGCCAAAGAGCACGCGCGGCTGCGGGTCGAACACGGGCTGCGCCGCAAAATCGCCGCTCATCTCGAACTTGAACAGCGTCTCCGCCTGCGGCAGAAACGTCTTCTTGGGCGGAAGAATGGTGGTGGAATAGTCCAGTCGCAGCTGTGCTGGATCGGCGATACGGGCGAAGACGAATTTGTTCTCGCGCGCGACTGGTCCCGTAACCTCGTACTGGTTTTGCAGACTGGCGACGAACTCCGTCAGGTCTTCTTTGTTGATGATTTTGAGACTCATCCCATTCTCCTCAACCTCCCGCAGGCATCTGGCTCGATCACTTCAAAATATGGCGTTGCCGGTCAACGACCCACGGGAGAGTCGAAAATAAAAAAACCCCTCAGATGCATTGCACATCTGACGGGCTAGCGATACCTGATTCGTCCCTTCCTCGACGGACGACAAGGCGTAGGCGCATCCTCACGCGATAATTCAATTTACCGACATCATCGCGCCGGTGGGTCAAACACCGGTCAAAGGCAGGTCAGAAGCCGGTGGTATTGTTCAACCTCCCGCCGGCAATCGTTCGCCGGCGGGAGGTGCAACTCATTCAGCGGCTTGCGCGCTCCACCTTCACCGCGCAGACTTTCAATTCTGGAATCTTGGCGATGGGATCCACCGCAGTATTTGTCAGCGCGTTCGTCAGCGCTTCGGCGTAATGGAATGTCATAAAGACGAGACCGTGCCCCACGCGATCGGTCACCCACGCGCGCGATTCGACGGCGCCGCGGCGCGAGGTGACGCGCACCCAGTCGCCGTCGTTCAAGCCCAAGCGCGCCGCGTCGTCCGGATTCACTTCGACGCGTTCTTCCGGCGCAAGCGTTTCCAGCCCGGGGACGCGCCGCGTCATCGCGCCGGTGTGATAGTGCTGGAGGATGCGTCCGGTCGTCAGCGTGAACGGATACGTTTGATCCGGCGTCTCCGCCGGCTCTTGGTGCTCGACCGCGGAGAACAAGCCCTTGCCGCGCGAGAATTTTTCGGTGTGCAGGATCGGTGTGCCGGGATGATCTTGCGTCGGCACGGGCCACTGCAAACCCTTGGTCTCGATGCGCGCGAACGAAATGCCGGCGTAACTCGGTGTGAGCGACGCGATCTCGTCCATGATCTCCGACGGTGAATTGTAACTCCATTCTGCTGCGCCGTGATTCGTGATACGTGATACGTGATTTGCAACGTCACAAAGGATCTGCCAGTCCGCGCGCGCTTCGCCGGGCGGATTGACCGCCTTGCGGACGCGCTGGACGCGGCGCTCGGTGTTCGTAAACGTGCCGTCCTTTTCCGCGAACGACGCGGCGGGCAAGACGACGTCCGCGAGTTGCGCCGTCTCGGTCATGAACAACTCCGTCACGACGAGAAAATCGAGAGTGTTCAGCGACTCGACCACGTGCCGCGAATCGGGGTCGCTCATCGCGACGTTCTCGCCGATGATCCACATTGCCTTGACCTTGCGATCGTGCGCGGCTTGGAGCATCTCGCCGACAGTCAAACCGGGCGTCGGCGGCAACTTGACGTCCCACGCCTTTTCGAATTTCGCGCGCGCCGCGTCGTCGGCGACGCGCTGATACCCCGTGTAGAAATTCGGCAAACCGCCGACATCGCACGCGCCTTGCACGTTGTTCTGCCCACGCAACGGATCCACGCCCGCGCCCGGCTTGCCAAGATTGCCGGTGAGCATCGCGAGGTTCGCGATCGCGAGGACGTTGTTGTGACCGACGGTGTGCTGCGTGATGCCCATCGCGTAGAAAATCGTGCTGGGCTTGTTGCCGCCGTACAGACGCGCCGCCGTGAAGAGATCGTCCACCGAGATGCCGGTGATCTCGCTCACGCGCGCCGGCGTGTACTGTTCAACTGTCTTGCGCCATTCGTCGAACCCTTCCGTGCGATTCGCGATGAACTCTTTGTCTTCCAGACCTTCTTTGAGGATGATATGCGCCAAGCCGTTCAAGAGCGCAATATCGGTGCCAGGTCGCTGCCGAATGTGCAGCGTCGCGATATTTGCCAGGTCGATGCCGCGCGGATCGGCGACGATGAGTTTCGCGCCTTTGCGGACCGCGCGGCGAATCCGCGTGCCGATCACCGGATGCTGCTCGGTCGTATTCGATCCGATGACCAGCATCGTCTTGCAGTTATCGATGTCCGCGATGTTGTTCGTCATCGCGCCCGAGCCGAATGAGGTGGCCAGACCGGTCACGGTGCTGGCGTGTCAGAGCCGGGCGCAGTGATCGACGCTGTTCGTCCCCATCACCGCGCGCGCGAATTTTTGAATGAGATAATTCTCTTCGTTCGTCGCCTTTGCCGATGCCAGGACCGCGAACGAATCGCCCTTTGCCTCGGCGAATTTTTGTGCGACGAGCGTCAGCGCCTCGTCCCAGGTCGATTCGACGAATGCGCCGTCTTTCTTGATGAGCGGCTTGGTCAAACGGTCCTTGTGATGGATGAAGTTGTAGCCGTAGCGCCCTTTGACGCACAGCGCCATGCCGTTCACCGCCGCTTTGGCGTTCGATGAGATCTTGACGACCTTGCCGCCTTTCACGTTCAAATCAAATTGGCAGCCGACGCCGCAGTAGACGCAGGTCGTGGTCACTTTCTTCATTTGGTACGCTCGCCCGCTGCCGCGCGAGGACTTGTCGGTCAGCGCGCCGGTGGGGCAGTACGCCGCGCACGCGCCGCACGATTCGCAGCCGGCTTCGAGCATCGTCACATCCGCGCCCGCGACGATCTTGTCTCTAAAGCCGCGATTCGCGACGCCCCACACATTGCGTCCCTGAATTTCGGCGCACGCGCGCACGCAGCGCGTACAGAGGATGCACTTGTTGAAATCGGTAAAGACAAATGGATTCGGGTCGCCGTCGACCGGGTAGGAATGTGTTTTGCCTTTGTGCGGTTTCCACGGAACCTGGTATTGATAGACCGCGTTCTGCAATTCGCAGTTGCCGTCGGCTTCGCAGGTCATGCAATCGTTCGGATGATCGCTGAGCAGCATTTCCAGAACGAACTTGCGCTCCTCGACCACTTTGGGCGTCTCGGTATGGACGACCATGCCTTCGCTGACCGGTAGCGTGCATGACGCGACCAGCCCGCGCATCTTTTCGACTTCGACGACGCACAAGCGGCACGCGCCCATCGGCGTCAGGTCGGGATGGTGGCACAGCGTCGGAATGCTGACGCCATTCGCCCAACACGCGTCGAGCACGGACATGCCCTCTTTGGCTTGAATCGCCTTGCCGTTAATCGTCATGCTTATTGGCATTCTACCTCCGTCCGCCGAATTCTCTCACCGCAGAGGCGCAGAGAACGCGGAGAAAAGAATTTATTCTTCAAGACCAAGAACCAATCTCCGTATTCCTTGCTTCAAGGTTGGAACGTTAAAGTTGAATAACAAGCCGGCTTTCCAGCCGCCAAGTCTCAAATACGTCAGCAGTTGTGCCTCATGAATTGGGAGTAACGAGTCAACCGATTTGATTTCCACGACAACTTGATTGTCTACCAGCAAATCGAGACGATAACCACAGTCGAGTTTCAAACCTTTGTATTCAACTGGGAGTGGTCTTTGCCTCTCATAAGAAATATTCCGCAACGTCAACTCTTTGCTCAAACATTCTTCGTAAGCAGATTCGAGCAGACCCGGACCGAGTATCTTGTGCACTTCAATCGCAGAGCCGATGACTGCTCGAGTCGCTTCATTAATCTTCATTCTCCGCGTCCTCTGCGCCTCTGCGGTGAATGTCCTTTACGCCAGCCACCCTGCATAAATGATTCCCATTTGCGCCGCGACGTACGTCAGCCAAATCCAATCGTTCGCGTTCTTGATCTGAACGCCGCGAATGTCCGTGACGCCGATAATGAAATCGGACGCGACGAAGAGCAAGCCGCCGAGCGCGGTCACCCAGAACGCGCCGCCGATTCCAACCGCCAGCGCGAGCGCGAACGACGCCATCGCACCCACCCACAAGCCGTACACCAGCGCGCCGATGTTGGTTGCTGCGCCTTTTTCCGGATTGCGGATGAGCGCGAGCCAGCCGACAATCGACACCACGCCGTAAAAGCCGATGCCTAGCCACAAGCCGCTATTCAGCACCACGGCGTCGAGCGCGCCGAGGGTCCGCACGTACGCGGTGATGTACAGCGCGTGCGCGATGGCAAACGCGATCATGCCGCCGATCAAACGATTGGGCAGCGGGATGAGCCGCGCCATAATCAAATCACCGATGAAAGACGCCGTCATACCGAGAAAGACCCAGCGCGTGTAGACTGCGTCCATACGGAAGGGATTCAGCGCGATTGCCAGCGCGGCGACGACCAGCGAGAGACTGAGCAGCATCCGTATCACGCGCGGCAAGCGTCCGTTGGTCTTGAGCGCCGGCGCGTCGCGCCAGGGACCGAAAATGCCGAGGGCGAAGAGTAAAAGTTGGAAGAGAAAGAGAATCGCGAGTATCATTTCCTGTAATCACTTGACAAGCATCCGTGTTCCTGCTATTCTGTGTGCAAGTTAGACGCACGCGGTTAACGCCACTTGGCGACACAACATCGGAACACGAGCGATGATCGAGCAAATCCGCGAGAAAATTGCGCAAGGGCAATTCGAGTTTACGAAACACGCGGTCGATCAGAGTATTCTCCGCCGCATTAGCGTGTCAGAACTCCGCGAAGCCATTGCCGATGGCGAGATTATCGAAGACTATCCCGATGACAAGTACGGACCAAGTTGTCTCATCTTTGGCTGGACACAAGCACACCGACCGCTGCACATTCAATGCAGTCATCCATCCCGACCGCTGATAAAAATCATTACGCTTTACGAACCCAGTTCAGAGCAGTGGGTCGATTTCAAGGAGAGGAAAACGTGATATGTCAACAAAGCTCTGGAATGAATCTCTTGTTTTGCGAAAAGTAAAATATACTCTCGAAATCGATGGCAAACTTATTGTCATCGAGAATGTACCGGCGCGTGTCAATTTGGAAACTGGCGAACAGCTCTTTTCACCTGAAACGACAGAACGATTGCAGAAGATGGTCTGGGAACAAAAGAAACCCAGCCGCGTGATCCAAGTACCCGTCTTCGATTTTGCCTGATCCGTGTTCCTCGCGCCACAATCACCATCCGCGCCCGTCCGCGTCCTAACCACCCAACCACCAATCCACCCAACTACTCCACCACTATCGCATCAAATTTGCACACCGACATACAGATACCGCACGACTCGCAGATATTCGGGTCGATGTGATGCACCTTTTGTTTTTCGCCGGTGATCGCCTTCGACGGACAATTGCGCGCGCAAACCATGCAGCCGGGACACGTGTCGAGAATGCGATAATGAATCAGCTTCTTGCACACCTTCGCCGGGCAGCGTTTCTCTTTGATGTGCGCTTCGTACTCATCGCGAAAATGCTTGATCGTCGTGAGGATCGGATTCGGCGCGCCCTGCCCCAGTCCGCACAGACTTCCTGCCAAAATGTATTTGGACAAACGCTCCAACTGCTCAATGTCGTCCTCTTCGCCCTCGCCC
>DAIDTM010000065.1 GCA_027457205.1 Anaerolineae bacterium
CCGCGCGCGATCGGAAATTCGTCGCCGCATTTCAGACCGAGGTACGGAAATTCGCCCAGCGTTTCGTCGTAGTAGTAGCAGATGTACGCCGGCGTAATCTCGTCCGTCGAAATATTGTCGCGCAGCTTGATCGACGGGTCCCACGCGAGGTCTTGCCCGGCGAGTTGTTGCTTGACGCGCGCGGCGTCTTCGGTGAGGAGCAGGACGCGTCCATCGAATTTGATTCGCGCGGGACGTTTTTCGACGTGACGTTCGAGCAATGATTGAATCATATTTCTTTCTTCTCTTATTGAACCGCAAAGGACGCAAAGATCGCAAAGAAGATTATTTGATCTTTGCGTCCTTTGCGTTCTTTGCGGTTAATACGCAGCCAGCTTCCGCAGCGCGTCCGCGATCTTTTGCGCGTTCGGCAGGAACGTGTGCTCGCCGACTTCGTTGAATGGGATGCCCGGCAAGTCGGGTCCGGTCACGCGGCGGATCGGCGCGTCGAGATCGAGGAACGCTTCTTCGGTGATGAGCGCGGCGAGTTCTGCGCCGAGTCCCATCGTCTTGGTGTCTTCATGAATGACGCACACTTTGCCCGTCTTGCGGACGGACGCAAGAATTGTCTCGCGATCAAGCGGCTGCAGCGTTCGCAGATCGACGACTTCGATCTCGATGTTTTCCAGCGCAAGTTCCTCCGCGGCGGCGAGCGTTTCGTGCAGCATCGCGCCGTAGGCGAGCGCGGTCACGTCGCTGCCGACGCGATTCACTTCCGCGCGCCCAATCGGAAGAACGAAATCACCATCGGGCACGTCGCCTTTGATGGATCGATAGAGTTTCTTATGTTCAAGAAACAAAACCGGGTCGGGATCACGCACGGCTGCCGCGAGCAAGCCCTTAGCATCCGCCGGCGTTGACGGTGCGACGACTTTGAGACCCGGCGCGTGGCAGAAATACGCTTCGATGCTCTGCGAGTGGTACAAGCCGCCGTGAATGCCGCCGCCGTACGGCGTGCGAATGACCATTGGGCACGTCCACGCGCCGTTCGTGCGGTAGCGCATCTTCGCCGCTTCGCTCACGATTTGATCGAACGCCGGAAAGATAAAGTCGGCAAACTGGATTTCGGCGATCGGATGCAGGCCGACCGCCGCCGCGCCGATCGCCACGCCGATGATGGCGAGTTCCGCCAGCGGCGTATCGATCACACGCGCCGCGCCAAATTTCTCCTGCAGACCTTCGGGCGCGCGAAAGACGCCGCCGGTCTTGCCGACATCTTCGCCCAGAATGAACACGCGCTCATCGCGCGCCATTTCATCGCTCAGCGTATCGCGGATGGCTTCAAGGAATGTTTTGGTTGGCATGGCTGAGTAATCAAGTAGACAAGTAAACAGGTAAACAAGGAAACCTGCTTACTTGTCTACCTGTTTACTTGTCTCCTCCCATTGCATATACATTCGTAAACGCTTCTGCCGCGGTTGGCGCGGGGCTAGCTTCCGCAAATGCGAGCGCGTCGTAGATCTGCGCCTGCAGTTCCTGCTTCAGCGCGTCATCGCGCGAGGCGTCCCAGGTTTTCTCTTTGACGATTCGCTCGCGGAACAAGGCGACCGGATCGTTCGCGCGTTCGGCGTCCAATTCTTCACGTGAGCGATAGCGCTTGTCGTCGTCGTTGCTCGTGTGCGGCATAAAACGATAGACCTTGATCTCGATAAAACTGGGACCGTCGCCGCGCCGCGCGCGGTCGATGGCTTGCCGTGCGACCTCGAACACTTCTAACGGATCGCGTCCTTGCGCGACCGCGCCGGGCATTCCGTAACCCGCCGCGCGGTCGGCGACATTCTGGACTGCCATCTGCATATCCTGCGGCACGGAAATCGCATAGCCGTTGTTCTCGCAGCAAAAGATCACCGGCAGTTTGTGGATGGCGGCAAAGTTCATCGATTCGTGAATGTCGCCTTTGCTCGAGCTGCCGTCGCCAAAGCCGGTCCACGTTACGGCGTTGTCGCCGCGGATTTTGCTGGCGAGCGCAATGCCGACCGCGTGCGGCACGTGGTTCGGCTGCGGGCTAGACAGCGAGAGGAGGTGATGCGTCGCATCGCTCCAGTGCGCGAACATTTGACGCCCCGCGCTGTTGGGATCGTTCGCTTTAGCGAAGAGGTTGCAGAATACGTCCCGCGGAGTGACGCCGAAATGCAAAAGCGCGGGGAGGTCGCGATAGTGCGGCACGAGATAGTCGCGCGCCGGGTCGAGCGCGAACGCGTAGCCGGCGACGCCTTCGTGTCCAGCCGCCGGGACGGCAAAGTGCGCGCGCCCCTGGCGATTCAGCTGCCAGATGCGTTCGTCGAGCATCCGCGCGAGGAACATGACGCGATAGAGGGCGATGGGATCAGGTTCACTCATGTTTGCATCCTCAAAAGCGTAAAACGTAAAACGCGACAATTACGTTTCAGGCTTTACGTTTTACTTGTAAACCGGCTCGCGTTTTTCGCGGTACGCACGCCGCGCCTCAAAATGGTCTTCGGAGGTTTGCGCGATTTCTTGCAATTCAAAGTACTTTTTCAGGAACGCATCGTAATCAAGTTGGAAACTCAGATTGGTGAGCGTTTTGGATTTGACGGTCGCGACCGAGCAGACCTTCAAATATTGCTGGACGATTTCTTCCAGCCGCGTTTCAAACTCCGCGAGCGGCACGACGTAATCGACCAAGCCCATCGCGTACGCGTCCGACGCGTTTACATTTTCGCCGGACAGGATCAATCGCTTGGCGCGCCCCAAGCCCACATAGTGTGCGAGCCGGTACGTGCCGAGACCGGGAATCAAACTTTCTTTGATCGCCGGCAAGCCAAGAATTGCGTTGTCCGCCGCGACGCGAATATCGGCTGCCAGCGCGAGTTGCAATCCGCCGCCGAGGCAGTACTGCTGGATGCCCACGATGACGACCTTCTCCATCGTCTCAAGAATTCGCAGTGCGCGCTCCCAGCGATGGTGGTACTCCATTTCGATTTGATCGGTCGATAATTGTTTGAGATCGATGCCAGTGCTGAAAGATCGTCCCGCGCCGGTGATGACGACGACGCGCACGTCCTCTTCTTGCGCCACTGCATCGACAATCGTGTTGATGTCGATCGTCGCTTGGTTGCTCATCGCATTCAACAATTGCGTTCGATGGAACACCACGCGCGCGACTTTGCCGTCCGTCGCCCATCCCATTGTTTCCAACTGCGGCATGCCCTGCGCCTCCAGAAAAATGGAATCGGGAGAACCCGCCGTCAGGTTCTCCAACTCGCGCGTCATTCTACGCGAGTTGTTGGCGTTTGGCAAGGGGGGTTCTCGCTTTTTTCCAAACCAATCTGCACGGCGGCGCGTTCGCGCGGCGAGCCGCCAACAAATCGATGCTGCCGCAGGTTCGCTCGTCCGAAATCATTCTGTGGACCGAACGACGGCGATGATACGTTTTAGCGCGGAAGAGAGACTTTTGTCTCTTGCTGTTTCGTCGGAATATGTCTATAATTTGCATAGCGTGAAAAAAACGATATATCGTGCGTCTGAGATAATTCGCTAGAAAAGAAACCGATTCCCCAACATTGTCGCCGGTCGACGCTGATCCGTGGCGCGAAAACGGAATCGGTTTTTGTATAGGTGACGTGCGCGTGAGTAACATTCGTCCGCAATCGATGATCTATACGCTGTACGGCGATTACATCCGTCACGCCGGCGGCAGTGTTTGGATCGGCAGTCTCATTCGCCTGCTCGGCTACTTTGGCGTTTCGCAGCAAGGCGTGCGCTCCACTGTCTCGCGAATGACGCGGCGCGGGCTGTTGCGCGTGGACCGGATCGGCACGCGCAGTTTTTATTCGCTGACCGACGCCAGCACCAAGATCATCGAAGCCGGCGCGGCGCGCATTTTCCACGCGCACTCGCCGCGCGATACCTGGGATGGGCAATGGCGGCTCGTTACGTACTCGATTCCGGAAAGTGAACGCGAGGCGCGCGACCATCTACGACGCGAATTGGAGTGGATGGGTTTCGGAATGCTGACGAACGCGCTGTGGATCTCGCCGCACGATTATCGCCGCGAGGTCGAGCAGCTCGCCGAATCGCTGGGGCTGTGCGCCCACATCGAAATGTTCACCGCGCGGCACGATGGTTTTGCCGATCCTGCCACGATCGTCGCGCGCTGCTGGAATCTGCCGGCGATCAACGCGCGCTACGCCGCCTTTATCGAAAAATACAAACCGATGTACGAACAGCACGTCCGTCTGCTCCAGCGCGGCGATGACTTGGAGCCGAGTCAGTACTTCGTCCATCGCTTTAATCTCATTCACGAGTACCGCCGGTTTCCGTTCCGTGATCCCGAATTGCCGTCCGAATTGCTGCCCGTGGGCTGGCGCGGGACGGAAGCGGCGAACCTGTTCAAACAGTACCACGATCTGCTCGCCGATAAAGCGAACGCTTTTTTCTATTCCGTGTTTGGGAAACCCGCTGTTCCACCGTCCAATCTCCAGACCGTTGCCTCCAAAATTCCGGCTGACTTGAGGAACCCATGAACACCAAATTCCCGGCTCGACCTGCAAGCGCGTTTGATTTCAAGGAAATCCTTTACGAAAAGAAAGACTGGACCGCGCGCGTCACGATCAACCGTCCCGAAGTGTTTAACGCATACTCGACGCTAACGATCCAAGAATTGATGGTCGCGTTCAAGGACACGATGTGGGACGATCATGTCGCGGTCGTCGTCCTCACCGGCGCAGGCGAGAAGGCGTTCTGCACCGGCGGCGACGTGAAAGAGTACGCCGAGAACTTTACGCAGATGCCGCGCGACTATTGGAAGTGGATGGGCGAGTTCATCGAATGCCACGATCTGCTCCGCAACATCGGCAAGCCGACGATCGCGCGCATCAACGGCATGGTTGCCGGCGGCGGCAATGAGTTCAACATGGCGTGAGATCTCGCGATCATGGCGGACCACGCGACCATTCGCCAGGTCGGCACGATGGTTGGTTCGGTCGCGGCGGGCGGCGCGACGCAATGGCTGCCGATCATGGTCGGCGACCGCCGCGCGCGCGAAATCCTGCTTACCGACGAGCCGATCGACGCCAAGACCGCACTGGATTGGGGCTTGGTGAATCAAGTCGTCCCGTACGCGCAGTTGGACGACGCGGTGCAGAAACTCGCGGACAAACTGACGGACAAATTCCCCGAGTGCACGCGTTACACCAAGACCCAGGTGAATTTCTGGAAAGACCTGGCGTGGAACCAGACCGTGCGGCACGCGCAAGATTGGTTGTCGCTGCACTTTGCGTCGTTGGAGCCGTACGAAGGCATGACCGCGTTCGTCGAAAAACGTCCGAAGAATTATCGCGGCTTGCGCGAAAAAGCCGCGCGCGGCGAGTCGAGCGAATTCTTGTTCGGACCGTACTCGCAAACATGTCCTCAGTGCGGCACCAAGGGCTTGCCAAGCGAATTCAAATTCTGCGGCAAATGCGGCGCGAAGCTGGGATAGCGAGGTTGTTGATGCGTGAAGCAGTGATCGTCGATGCAGTCCGGACGCCGGTGGGTCGCTACGGCGGCGCGTTGAAAGACGTGCGCCCGGACGATCTCGCCGCGCTGTGCATCGCGGAGGTCGTCAAGCGCAATCGCCTCGATCCGAATCTGGTCGAGGACGTGATCTTGGGCAACGCAAACGGCGCGGGCGAAGAGAATCGCAACGTCGCGCGGATGGCGCTCCTGC
>DAIDTM010000066.1 GCA_027457205.1 Anaerolineae bacterium
GCCTGAGGGGACAGGGATTGCACCAGCGCCTGCACCACGCGTGGATCGAACTGCGTGCCGCTGCCCTGCATCAATTGCGCGATCGCTTCGCCTTGCGATAGCGCGCGGCGGTACGGTCGATCTTCCGTCATCGCCTGATACGCGTCGGCGACAGAGATGATCCGCGAGCCAAGCGGAATATCCTCGCCGACCAGTCCCTCCGGGTAACCCTTGCCGTCGTAGCGTTCGTGGTGATACCGCACCAAATTCGCACCTTTTCTGAAAAGAGGAAATTTCGAAAGGAGCATCGCCCCAACCTCGGCATGTTGTTGCGCGTGCTTACGCTCCGTTGGGTTCAATGATTTTGGGTTGAACAGCACATCGTCTGCCATTCCAACTTTGCCAAGGTCATGCAGTAGCGCCGCTGGGGTAATCGTGTCGATGTCCTGCTGAGGGAGTTGCAGCGCTTCCGCGATCTGCTGCGCGTATTTTGCCACCAGCTCGGAATGGTCCAGAGTGTGATGATCGCGTTCGTCGATGACACGGACGAGCGCGCGCAGCGCGTCATTCGTCTGACCCTGCAAGTCATTGGCGACTTGATAAGAATGGCGCACGACCAGCAACGGCAACGCCGCCAGCACGACACTCACCGGATTAAATCGCCACAGCACTGCAAGGAATGCGCCCAGTGGAATCATACTCAGTTCATGCCAAATAATTTCCCGATAATTACGCGACCACACATAGCGAAAGGGAAGTTTGGCAGTGATTGTGATTACCAAAGCGACTAGAATGCTGTTGAATAAAAAATCAATCGCACCGGCTACGAGGAGGGCAAAAATATTTTGGAATGAACCGAAAAAATCAATGTTCGATTGATGAACAACCTGATAAGCCCAAGCGACTAACGACCACGTGAGCGTCAAGAGGGAGACATTGAACAGCTTCTTGAACCACGCTCGTTTAGCAGGAATTTCCCCGGAAAGCGTTCCAACAAACGTTCCAAGAACAACAATGGGAGGAGGGTAAAGAAGCACAGCGGCAAACTTGACAGCGTTAGAAAGCGTAATCTCTACTTGCTCGCCGTACAGATCAATGGGCACGGCGTCAAGAACGGCGATGCCCACTGCCACGAACGCCACAGGGATCCACGCGGTCAAATTAGTCCCGAGGTTGAGAAAAGAAAGCGAAACCGCGCCTACCATCAGCGCGGTCAGGAGGAAAATATAGATTCGCGCTTTCCGCGGGAGAGAGATCATCAAAACAACACCAATCGTGGCTTAATGCCGTGTTCTACGCAGTGCCACATTCATCGACGAGTGGAGCCGCCGGCAAACTTGCAGAGAGATTAGTCCGAGTTTAGTTCCACTTACTATCGGCTGCAATGGCTAGAAGCAAACTCGCGATCGTTGCCAGGGTCAAAACGACCTGCGCGACGCGCCACTTCACGAGGATTCACTTCCTTCCGTCAAGGGATTGGATTGCTTTGCAGCAATCAGTTTTTCCCTTCGCTTCGCTTTTACTCGTGCAAGTTTGCCGGCTCACATATATTCTACCATACACTTGCCAATAACGCAATTGTCAATTTCTGCCAAACGTCTCGACTGGACCCTCCTCGTCCACTTGGCGTGGCGTCTGAATCGTCAAATTGTATATCCGCCGATTGAGCGCGTCCAGCGTCGCTCGCGCCGCCGCGTCCGACGGGCGCGCCCCGACGAAACTCGCGCCGACAAACGTCTCCTCCCGGTCTTCGACCTGGGCAGTCACGACGACTAGCAAGACTTCGCGCGCGCCAAATCGGAATGTTGCCGCGTCGTCCAGCCGCACCTCAATCCGATGATCGAGCAGCTTTTCGATCGCGTTGATCGTCGCGTTCGCCGCCGTGCGGAATGTCGTCGGGCTATCGATTCGCTCGTTTGCCTCGCCAGACGCCACCCTCCCCGCGCCCTGAATGACGGCTCGGATGTGTTTTTCATCGCCGTGCACCCGCTCGGTCACCTCGCGGATTTCAGGGCGAGCAACCGGAATCTGCATCAGTTTTTCGTCCGGCAGTTGGACGAGACTCACCTTCCGATAATCGACTTTGACGCGATGCTTGACGAACAGCAAGGTCTCGATATCGCGCACGATTTGCTTGGGCTTGCGCGCGTCAGACGCTACGATGTGGATTTCGCTCAAATCCCTCTTTTGGTCCAGGATGACGCACGAAGCATAAACGCCCTTGATCTGACCGAGCGTCAGTTCAAAATCGGCAGACGAGGGCTTGCCACTTTTGGGAACAGAATCTGCCAGGGTCAACGTCGACCTCCTACCCAAGAATTAAGCGTAAGCATCACCGCGGCGCGGCGTCACTGTCTATCCGTTCTATTATCCACGTCAGTACTCACGAAGTACTGACGGAAAAACGGGCTTGCGCGCCGCTGCATCCCGCCGGATTAGGTGTGATGATAGCCGGAACCTTCGCCGGTACCTGGCGTCATCCCCGGCTGTTTCGCAAAATAATCGAGCGCGCGCTGAATGTCGTCTAACAGAAAATTCGCCATATCGTGGCTAAAGCCGTGCCGTACGACGATCCGCTGGACTACCAAATCGGTGCGATTTTTGGGCATACTATACGCCGGTACCTGCCAGCCGCGGATCCGCAGCCGATCCGAAAGATCGTAGAGTGAAAAATTCATCGGCTCTTTCAGCGCCCACGCAAAGACCGGAATGTCGCTGCCATCGCTGATGAGTTTGAAGGGTCCCATCTTGGCAATCTCGCCCGCCAGATACTTTGCCACGTCCTGACACGCTTGATGGACGCGTCGGTAGCCGTCCTTGCCGAGCCGGATAAAGTTATAGTACTGCGCCACGATCTGGCTGCCCGGTCGAGAAAAATTGATGGCGAAGGTTGGCATTTGCCCGCCGAGATAATTCACGTTGAAGACCAAATCCTCTGGCAGGTCTTGGCGCGTGCGCCACAGCACCCAGCCGACGCCGGGGTACACCAGACCGTACTTGTGCCCGGACGTATTGATCGATTTAACGCGCGGCAGCCGGAAATCCCACACGAGGTCGGGCTGCAAGAACGGAGCGACCATCGCGCCGCTCGCGCCGTCGACGTGAATCGGAATATCCAGCCCCGTGCGTTTCTGCAAATCGTCGAGCGCGTCGCTGATGCCCTTGATGTCTTCGTACTGTCCATTCAACGTGCTGCCCAGAATGCCCACGACGCCGATGGTATTTTCGTCGCAATGCTTGACCGCCTCTTCGGGGCTGAGAACGAAGCGATTGCCTTCCACTAGCACGAGACGTTCTTCGATGTCCCAGTACCGCGCGAACTTGTGCCAGCAGACCTGAACGTTGATGCCCATCACAATGTTCGGTCGATTTGTTGGTTTGCCTTGCGCGCGCACCTTTTCGCGCCAGCGCCACTTGAGCGCCATTCCGCCGAGCATACATGCCTCGCTGGAGCCAATCGTCGATGTGCCCATCGTCGTGCCGGGTTCCGGCGCGTGCCACAGGTTCGCCAGCATCCGAACGCAGCGCTCTTCCATTTCGGCGGTCTGCGGGTACTCATCCTTGTCGATCATGTTCTTGTCGAACGTATCGATCATCAACTCGCGCGCCTCCGGCTCCATCCACGTCTGGCAGAACGTCGCCAGATTGATGCGCGAGCTGCCGTCCATAATCAATTCGTCTTTGATCAACCCGTACGCGGTTTCCGGCAGCATCTCGTAATCCGGCATTTCATCCTTGGGCGCAGACATTAGCGCGGCGCGCCTTGAATAACCGGGCAGCAAGTTGCTTTGGTTGAGCAGATCGTGCGGAAGTTTTCCCTTGGTGTGTGCGCTCACTCCATCCTCCCTTCAGATTTTTGCAGAACCGGTCATCGGTTCATCATGGGCACTTGAATTCCAATCTTCTTCGCAAACTCGATTGCCTCCGGGTACCCCGCGTCCGCGTGTCGAATCACTCCCATTCCCGGATCCGTCGTCAGCACGCGCTCTAGACGTTTCGCTGCTGCCGGTGTGCCGTCCGCGACGATCACCTGACCTGCGTGAATCGAATAGCCGATGCCGACGCCGCCGCCGTGATGGATCGATACCCACGTCGCGCCATTGACCGCATTGATGAGCGCGTTCAGCAGGGGCCAGTCCGCGATCGCATCCGAACCATCGCGCATCCCTTCCGTTTCGCGCCGCGGCGACGCGACGGAACCAGCATCGAGATGATCTCTGCCGATCACAATCGGCGCAGACACTTCGCCGCGCGCCACGAGTTCGTTGAAGCGCAAACCTGCGCGCGCGCGTTCGCCGTAGCCGAGCCAGCCTATGCGCGCCGGCAAGCCCTGAAACGCGACCCGCTGTTGCGCCATCCGAATCCAGCGCGCGAGGTGCGCGTTCTCCGGGAAGAGTTCGAGAATTGCTTCGTCGGTGCGATACAAATCCTTCGGATCGCCGGAGAGCGCGACCCAACGGAACGGTCCCTTGCCCTCGCAAAAAAGCGGACGGATGTACGCCGGCACAAAGCCGGGATAATCGAACGCGTTTGCCACGCCGGCGTCGAACGCGCGCTGGCGCAGGTTGTTGCCGTAATCGAACACTACCGCGCCGCGTTTTTGAAATTCCAGCATCGCGCGGACATGCTTCGCCATCGCTTGCATTGAGCGACGCTGATATTCCGCGGAATTCGCAATACGCAATTCGCTGGCTTCTTCCAACGGCATCTCCGGCACGTACATCAGCGGATCGTGCGCGGGCGTTTGATCGGTCACGACATCCGGCGTAACGCCGCGCAGGGCGAGTTCGGCAAAGACCTCCGCCGCGTTGCCGATCAAACCAATCGATTTCGCCTCGCCGTTTCGGCGCGCGTCCTCCACGCGCGTCATCGCGTCTTCGAGATTGTCGGTCAGTTCGTCGAGATAGCGCGTATCGAGCCGCCGCTGCGCGCGGGCGCGATCCACTTCGATGATGAGCGCGACGCCTTCGTTCATCGTGACCGCCAGCGGCTGCGCGCCGCCCATCCCG
>DAIDTM010000067.1 GCA_027457205.1 Anaerolineae bacterium
GCCGGTGCTCGCGCCGCCCGGCGCGACCGACGCGATGAGCGACCTCGAATACCTGCAGAAAATGTACGACGCCGGCGCGAAGAATTATTTCGACATTCTCGCCGTGCACGCGTACGGCTGGACCTCGCCCGCCGACGAGCCGCCGTCGCCCTACCGCGTGAATTTCCGGCGCACGGAACTCTTGCACGATATTATGATCCAGAACGGCGACGCGGCGAAACACCTCATCATCACCGAGGGCGGCTGGAACGATCACCCGCGCTGGACGAAAGCGGTCAGCCCCGCCGCGCGCATCGAGAATACGCTGCGCGCGTACGACCTGTGCAAGCAGTGGGACTGGGTCGACGCGTGCGCGATGTGGGCGTTTCGCTTCCCGGCGCCCGCGGAGACGTATCAGGATTACTTTACGTTCGTGACGCCGGACTTTGATCCCAAGCCGATCTATTAGGAAGTGCAAAAATATGCCGAAGGGAAATAGTCGCCAGTCGCCAGACATCAGTCAACAGAAAAAGGATGAAGGCGGAAGGCAGAAGGCGGAAAGCCGTTTTTCATCCTTCATCCCGCGAAGCGATCCTTCATCCTTGCGTCCGGGGACGCTGCCGCTCGTCGTTCTCGCGCTCATTCTATTCGCGTGGTATGGCTACGCCAACTGGCTGCCCAAGCCGCCGCCGAAACCGGATGCGACGTGGACGCGCATCGTGGCGACGGGCGTGTTCCGCATCGGCGTCGATCCTTCGTTCCCGCCGTTTGAATCGGATGATGGCAAAGGGCATCTGTCCGGCTTGGACATTGCGCTGGCAAACGAAATGACGCGCGAGTGGTCGAACGAAATCGTCACGAACACGATCCACGTGCAGTACGTCTACACCGGCTTTGACGGTTTGTACGACGAGCTCAAAGCCAATCAGTTCGATGCGATTCTCTCCGCGCTGCCGTACAATCCGCAGAAAACCGAGGACGTGTTCTTTTCGCACTCGTACTTTGACGGCGGACCGCTCATCGTCGTCCGCGAGAGCGACACGACGACAAAATCGTGGTACGATCTCGCCGGCAAGCGCATCGGCGTCGAGCTGGGATCGAGCGGCGATAGTTTTGCGCGCAAGTGGCAGCGGCGGCTCAAGTACGATCTGCGCGAGTTCAACACACCGGTAGACGCGCTGCGCGCTTTGCGCGCCGGCGCGCTCGACGCGGTGTTCACCGACGCGATCACGTTCGACGATTTCGCGAAAACGACGAGCGGCTTGAAGATGGTCGGCGCACCGTTGTCGAGCGAACTCTACGTGATCGCGGTGCGGAAAGACGAGCCGACGGTGCTGGGCGAGATCAACGCGGTGATCGACGCAATGAAGAGCGATGGTAAGATGGAACAATTGCAGAAGGAGTGGTTTTGATGATCGTTCGCCAGGGCTTGACGCGCTGGCGCGCCCAACTGAGTGATCGATTCTGGTCTTCCGAGACGGCAGTGATGACGACGCTCGCGCTGGGCATCGGCGCGAGCACCGGGTTAGGCATCGCCATTTTCCGCCACCTGTTGGATGGGTTGTTCAATTGGAGCATCGGCGGACTCGCGCGCGATTTTCCCATCGGCTTGATTCTTTTCCCCGCGCTGGGCGGGCTGTTGGTCGCGGTCTGGATGGCAGTCGCCTCCAAACCCGGCGAGACCGGCTTGGGTGTTGCCGGTATTATCGAAGCAGTGTCAGTCCATTCCGGTCGCGTCGGTTGGCGCGGTAGTCTCGCGCGCATTATCGGCGCGGTGCTGACGGTGGGCTTGGGCGGCTCGGCTGGACCGGAAGACCCCAGCGTACAGATCGGCGCGATGATTGGATCGCAAGTGGGACAGCGGCTGCATCTGGCAGAAGCGCGCATCAAAACGCTCATCGGCTGCGGCGCGGCGGCGGGCTTTGGCGCGGCGTTCAACGCGCCCATCAGCGGAGTCTTTTTCGCGGTGGAGATCGTTCTCGGAGAATTTTCGGGCGTCTCTACCGGCTTTATCGTCCTGGCGGCTGTCGCCGGCGCAGTGACGATCCAGGGCTTGCTGGGGAGTTCGCCGGCGTTCACAGTGCCAACCTATCAATTGCGCTCGCCGCTTGAACTGCCGTTGTATGTGGCGCTCGGCATCGGCGCGGCGATTGTGTCGGTCGCGTACATTCGCCTGCTGGACCGCGTCGAGGATTCGTTTGAAGCGTGGCGCGTGCCGGCATGGCTCAAACCCGCCGTTGGCGGACTGGTCGTCGGCGCGCTGGCGTACTTTTTTCGACCGGAGATTTTGGGGACTGGCTACGCGGCGCTGGGCGACGTTCTGCGCGGCGGGCTGAACGATGCGGCGATGCTCTTTCTGCTCGTCGGCTTGAAACTGATTGCGACGCCGCTGACGATTGGCTCCGGCGGGCAAGGCGGGCTGTTCGCGCCATCGCTCTTCCTTGGTGGCATGCTCGGCGTCGGATTTGGCGCGATCGCGCAGCATTTCTTTCCCGGCATCGTCGCGGCTGCGCCGGCGTACGGTTTGGTCGGAATGGGCGCGGTGCTCGCCGGCGCGGTGCGCGCGCCCATCACCGCGATTCTGCTGCCCTTTGAGATGACGCAGGATTATCAAATCGTTCTGCCGCTGATGCTCTCGACGATCGTCAGCATCCTTCTCGCGCGGCACTTGGAGCCAGAAAGCGTTTACACGCTGAAATTAAAAAGCCGCGGCGTCGATCCGCACGCGAAAAAGGACGTGAATCTGATGCGCGCGATTCTGGTCGAGGAAGCGATGACGCCGATTGCCGCGCTCAAGACGGTGAGCGCGTCCACGCCGCAGAGCGAGCTGGCGCGGTTGTTCCGCGAAACGACGCATCACGGGTTCATCGTCTTGGACGAGCAGGAAATGTTGTACGGCGTGGTCGCGCTGTCCGACCTGGAGCGCGCGATCGCGGAGGGCAAGACGCAGGCGACCGCCGGCGAAATTTGCACGCGCAACGTCGTCACCGCGTTTCCGGACGACACGCTCGACGACGCGCTGCGGCATTTCGGCGCGATGGATGTGGGACGAATTCCGGTGGTGGACCGGCGCAATCCGCGGCGCGTGCTGGGGTCGCTGCGGCGCGGCGACATCGTGCACGCGTATTCGAGCGCGCTGGCGAACAAGCAGCAGCGCGAACTGCATCTGGAGCGCTTGCGTTTGGAATCGGCAGCCGGCGTAGAATTGATGACGATCGATCTAGGCGCGCACAGCGCGGCGATTGGCAAGTCGCTGAAGGAGATCGTGCTGCCGAACGACTGCGTGATCGTATCGATCCAGCGGAACGGACGCGTGGTGGTGCCGCGCGGCAACACGCAGCTGTTCGCCGGCGATCACGTGATTGCGTTAGCCGCGCGCGATTCGATG
Source organism: Anaerolineae bacterium (assembly GCA_027457205.1). Taxonomy (GTDB): domain Bacteria; phylum Chloroflexota; class Anaerolineae; order UBA4142; family UBA4142; genus DAIDTM01. Next base: position 3,368 of record DAIDTM010000067.1, read on the forward strand.
GCGGCGTTACGCAAGGCGCTGTAGAGCGCAGCGTCGTGCATTTTACTCGTAATTTTTTCCGCTCCCTGCCAATTCCAAGCCGCGTTGGTGCATCAGAATGCTCTGCACCACACCCTCCGCCGCCAACAACGAGATCAGCGAACTGCCGCCGGAACTCACGAACGGCAGCGGAATACCGGTCACCGGCATCAGCCCCAGATTCATACCTAGGTTCACGTAGCTCTGAATCAAAATCATCGCCGTTACGCCGACCGCAATCAACTTGCCGAACGGCGTGCGCGCCATCATCGCCGCGCGAATGATGCGGAAGAGGATGAACGCGATCAGCGCGATGACGAACAGCGAGCCGACGAACCCCAGTTCTTCGCCGATGACCGAGAAGATAAAGTCGGTCTGCCGAATGCGGAGAAACCGCAGCTGGCTCTGCGTGCCGCTGCAAAACCCCAAACCGTTCAGTCCGCCCGACCCGATGGCGATGCGCGCCTGCGTCACGTTATAGCCCGCGCCCAGTGGATCGCGCGCCGGATCGAGGAACGTCAGGATGCGCTCCTGCTGGTACGGTCGCAGGTTTGCCCAGATGAGCGGCGCGGCGACCGCGCCAATCGCCGCGATGATCAGCACGTCGCGCCATTTCATTCCAGCCGCCAGCGCCATCACACCCCACGTTGTGCCGATGACGATCGCCGTTCCCAGGTCGGGCTGCAAGTAGACGAGCACGAGCGGCAACGCGACGAAGACAAGCGAGATGGCGAGCGCGCGCCAGTGTGTCATCTCCTGCTCGTGGTCTGCCATATATTTGGCGACGACGAGGATCAACAGCAGCTTGCTCAATTCGGAGGGCTGAAACAGAAAAATGCGAAGGTCGATCCAGCGCTGCGCGCCGTGGGTGATCTGCCCGATCACGGAGACGATTGCCAGAATCCCCAACGTGAAAATCCAAATGGGCCAGCGCAACGCGTTATAAACGCGATAGTCGATGAACGCGAGCACGAACATCCCAACGAGTCCGACCACGAGGTAGATCGCCTGACGGAGCGAAGGGCTGGACAGATCGAGCGGTTCGCCGGTGATGCACGCGGTCGCGCTGTAGATCATGGCGACGCCGATGAGCGTGAGGAGAATGGTCGCGCCGAGGAGCCAGAAATCGAAATCCGTAAAACGGGGACGAGACAAACGTTCCATGCTGAACTAGGACTTGGTTTGCGCCGGGCGCGTCGCGCGGCGCGGCGATGGCTTGGCGCGGGTCGGGTGCGTTCGCAGCACCGGAACGTTCGTCACAACGTGGTGCACATCGGCGATCCGTGACACGGTGACCTGAACATTTTCGCGATCGATGTCGACGTACTTGGAAACGACGCCGACGATTTCGTCTCTCATCGTATCCAACGTTTGCGGTGAGATGTCGGCGCGATCGTGCGCCAGCGCCATTTGCAGACGCAGCTTGGCGGATTCCGCACTGTCTGATGATGATGCCGCACGACCGAAAATGCGCTCGAGGAAATTCATGCTGCCCCCCGCCTATCGCCGAAAAAGCCGTGAGAACCGATCCAAAAGTCCGCCCGATTCATCGAGCGCCTGGAACGCCACATCCTCGCCCATCATCCGCTGCGCGATGCGCGTGAACGCCGCGCCCGCCGGCGAGTGATCTTCTAACGCCACCGGATGCCCTTTGTTCGTTGAGGTAATGATCGCCTCGTCTTCCGGTACGATGCCGAGCAGTTCGATTGACAAGATTTCTAGCACGTCCGACGTCGCCAGCATCTCGCCGCGCCGGACCATCGACGGGCGCATCCGGTTGATGATCAACCGCGGCGACGATTTCTCCTGCGCTTCGACCAGACCGATCACGCGGTCGGCATCGCGCACCGACGAAACTTCCGGCGTGACGACGATGAGCACCTGGTACGCCGGCGCAATCGAATATTTGAAACCGCCTTCGATGCCGGCGGGAGAATCGACCAGCACGAAATCGAATTCTTTGCGGAGGTCATCGCAGAGCTTAATCATCTGCTTGTCGGTGACCGCGGTCTTGTCGCGCTTTTGGGCCGCGGGGAGCAAATGCAACTCCGGCAGCCGCTTGTCCTTGATCAGTCCCTGCCGCAGTTTCGCGCGCCCTTCGATCACATCCACCAAGTCGTACACGATCCGGTTTTCCAATCCGAGCACCACGTCCAGATTACGCAAGCCGATATCCGCGTCGATGCAGACCACGCGCTGACCGCGCCGCGCGAGCGCAACGCCGAGATTGGCGGTCGCGGTGGTCTTGCCGACGCCGCCCTTTCCCGATGTGATGGTGACGACCTGCCCCCCCATGTTTTCCTCCGGTAGGGGCGGGGTTATCCCGCTCCTACGCGCTCCACAGTTCTACAATGATCTGTTCCCCGCGAACTCGCGCAATTTCCGCGACCCAATTGCCCGACCGCCGATCGTCCGGCGCGCGCGCGATATATCCCCCGATGCGTAACTGCGTCGGCGTGAGAACCAGCGCGCCGACGATGGCGTTCTCATTGCCGGACGCGCCAGCGTGAACGACGCCGCGCAGTTTGCCCCACACAATTACGTCCCCCTCGGCGATCACCTCCGCGCCCGGATTCACATCGCCGATGACGACCACCGTGCCGGCGTGGCGGATGACTTGGCCGGAGCGCACCGTGCGATGGACCAACAGCGCGGTCGTTGCGTCCGGCGGCACGCCCGTCTCGTCCGCGTTTCCGCGCGTGAGCGATTCAGGCGGCGGCAGCGACGCCTGAACCTGATCGAACGCTTCCTGCGTCTGCCGCTCGCCCATCACCGAGGTCAGCGTCATTTCGTGCTGCGCGAACAGCGCGATCAACTCTTCCAGTTCGGTTACGGCGATGGGACGCGCGCCGGTCTCCAAGATCACACGCGCGCCTTTGAAGAACGATTGCGCGCTGGGACGGTTGAGCTGCGCGGCAAGTTCGTTCAACACGTCATGCCACACGCCTTCGCCGAGCGTGATGAGCAGTCCTTCGCGCGTGCCTTTGAATGATATAGTCATGTGGTCAGGTAGTCAACCAGTCGCGCGGTCAAATGGTCACGTAGTCAAATCGACCACGCGACTAGGTGACTATTGCGTCGGCACGAATTGAATCGTGTATCGTTTGTACGGTTCAACCTGCACGGTGAACGGGTCCGAGTCGTACGGCGCGATGGTGTGCACGCACCAGGTCAGCGAGTCTTTCCAGTACAACGCGCCGAAATTGAACGCGCCGTTCCCGTCGGTAGTCGCGCTAAAGACTGTATTGCCGTCGCATTTGTCGGCGACAACGCGGACGCCGTTCACGCCGCGCCCGGTCGCATCGACCACGGTGCCGAAGATGCCGGGCTGTTCGGCGTTCCAGTTGTCCACGCCAAGCGACCGACCGGTGTACTTGTGCGCGGGGGCGGAATTGGTGCCTGCCGCTGGCGGATGCACGACGACCGGCGGCGCAATCGGCTGGGCAGGACCCGCCAACGGCGAATTGGACGGCAGATGAAAGTACGCGCGCAGAATGTTCGCCGCCGCCGGTCCAGCGACGAGCGATCCTTCGCCGCCGCCGGCGATAAAGACCGTCACGACGACCTGCGGATTGTCGTATGGCGCGAACGCGGTGAACCACGCGTGCGTCGGCAAATTCCCGTTGACGCGGGGTCCGTAGTATTCCGCCGTGCCAGTTTTCGCGGCGACGGCGACATCGGCGAGATTGACCACGGTGGACGTGCCTGCCATCACGCCCTCGCGCATTCCTTCGCGCACGATCGCGAGGTTCTGCGGATCGACCGCGACGTGACGGATCACCTGCGGCGCGATCGTCTGCACGATTTGCCCTTGCGAATCGGTGACCGCTTGAACGAGTTGCGGTTTGTACAGCGTTCCGCCGTTCGCGACGATTTCGGTATAGTCCGCCACCTGCAGCGGCGTGACGAGGAGATAGCCCTGACCAATGCCCATGTTGTATGTGTCGCCGATGGTCCAAATGTCACCGATGGTTTTGCGTTTCCAGGTTGGATCGGGCACCAAGCCCGGCGCTTCGCCGGGCAGATCGATGCCGGTTACTTGCCCCAAGCCGAACATTCGCGCGTACGCAGACAGGCGGTCTTGACCCAGCCCGTTGTTAAAGTTCGGCGATTCGCCGCCGGCGAGTTTGTAGAAGAAAACGTCTGACGATTCCGCGATCGCGCCGAGGATGTTGAGCGAGCCAAAGCCCGGTTTGTACCAATCGTAGAACGGCTGCGCGAGTTTGGCATTGTCCGGGTAATACTCGTTGGGCACCCAGATCGTGCCGGGCGTTTGAAAGCGCGTGTTCACGTCGATGACATGCTCTTGCAGTGCGGCGGACGCCGGAATCATCTTGAACGTCGAGCCAGGCGGATACTGTCCGGTGATCGCGTGATCGACCAGCGGGTGCAGCGGGTCTTGCGCGAGTTTGGTATAGTCGGTGTAGGAGATGCCGGTGGCGAATAGATTGTCGTCGTAGGACGGCAGCGTCACCATAGCGATGATGTTGCCGTTGCGCGGGTCGAGCACGATGGCAACCCCTTGCTTGGAATGTACACCGTCCATCGCTTTTTGCAGAATCGTCTGAACGGTTTTCTGAAAATCAGAATCAATGGTGAGAACGAGATTGTTGCCGGGGACCGGCGGCTTTTCGCCCAGATTGGCGACCTCGCGCCCGGCGACATCCACTTCGACGTAGCGCTGACCTTTGGTGCCGCGCAAGTCTTTTTCGTACGTCAATTCCAAACCGTTCACTCCGACTTGATCGGTCGAAGCGTACCCTTGGCTTTGATAATCGGCGAACGATTCGCTGGGGATCGGTCCCACGTAGCCCAGGATGTGCGAAAGCAGCGCGCCGTCGACGTACTGGCGCACTGGCTGCAATCCTACCTGCACGCCGGGAAAATCGAGATGGTTCTCTTCGATGTAAAATGCCACGTCGCGCGGCACATTCGTCTGGATGAGCGTCGGAGAATAGGGATCGCGTTGACCCTGCGCGACCAGTTCGCGCAAGCCGAGTTTACGCTTGGGCGGAATGACCGTGCGACCGATGTCGCTCGGTAGCTGTCCAACCACATCGCTCGCGGTGTTCTCGATCACCGTGTCGATGGGAACGTTGAGGAGCGCGGACAATTTCTGAAAGACGCGTTCTTGTTGATCGTCCGGCAAGTCCGCCGGGACGATGGAGACGTTGAACGCGGGGACGTTGCGAACGAGGATACGCCCGTTGCGGTCGTAAATGATTCCACGCAGTGCGTCCGTCTGCACCAGGCGAAAACGATTCTGGTTGGCTGCGTCCCGGTAGTACTGTCCCTGCACGATCTGGACTTGAGCGAGTTGCAACGCGAGGATGGCAAACGCGATCAAAATCCCGACGCGCAGCAGGCGGAAATTACCACGCGGCCTGGCTTGCGCCTCGGTAATCGTTTGAGTAAAGGAATATTCGTTCTCTGGATCGTTCACGGGAAAAATTATACCCTAGTTTGAGGGAAAAGGCAACGCGACAAACGCGGGCGTGCGAAAACGCGGCGGTTTACGCTTCCAATCGCGGCCGCACGCGGCGGTGAAGCCATTGCAGCGGAAAATAAGCCAGCGGCATCGCGACGGTGTTCAGAATCGCCGAGGGCAAGGTGATGCGGAGCAAATAGCTGCTCCAGTCAATCGACCAACCGAAGAGCGCGAGGATCGCGAGAATCAGTACGTTATCGACGAATGTGCCGGCGATCATTGCGATCGGCGGCGCGACGATGTTGCCGCGAAAGAAGATCGCTTCGCCCAAATCCATCAGCAAGCCGATTATGGTGAGCACGAGCATGTGGATGCCGAAAGGCAAGCCGGACGCCAGATCGAGAAACACGCCGAGAATAAAGCCCCACTGCGCGGCGGAGCCAGGTTCGCCCACCAAACCCTGCACGACGACGATCACCAGCGCCAGGTCGACTTTGTAGCCCGCGACGGCGACGAGCGGCACAAGCGTCGCCTGTGCGATGGCGACCACGAGCAGAAATGGGATGAGCAGCCAGAGAGTCATTCGTCAATCAGCCAATTGCCCAACGCGCCAACACATTCGTGAGCGGCGCATGGATTCATCGAGCCGGCGTGGGCGCGAGCGTTGGTTTGGGAGTGGGCGTGGGCGTCGGCGTTGGTTCTTGCGTAATGTCCGACGGAGTGAATTTTTTCAGGATGAGCACAAACTCTAACCGCGAAAAATCCACGGTGGGCTGAATCGTCGCGGATTGGAATAGCTCGATGTCGTTGCGCTGAACATCTGTCACCTGTCCGATGACGATGCGTTTGGGGAAACTGCCGCCCAGCCCCGACGTCAGAATCAAATCGCCCACCTTGATCGCCTCGCCCTGCGGCACGTACTGGATCAGCAGGCGCGGCGCAAAGGGATTGCTGCCCACCTCGCCTTGCACGATGCCGGTCGCGCGCGTCGACTGGACGACCGCGTTCACCGAACTCGACGGATCGGTAATCAACAATATCTTTGACCACTGCGTGCCAACCTCGGTGACCCGACCGACTAAGCCCTGGGGCGTAACCGTTGGCATTCCCACTTGGACTCCTTGCGCGCTGCCCTGATCGACGATGATGTAATGCGCCAGGTTCGTTGGGTCTTGCCCGATGACTTGCGCCTGGTCGGGATTGCGTTGCAGCACCGCCGCGCCGAGCAGATCGAAATCCGGATTGGACTGCTTGTATCCTAATTGCTGCCGCAGGATCGAATTCTCGTTTTCCAATTCGCGCAGACGGACGCTGTTGATCGTCAGCGCGTTGACCTGGTCTTGGAGCGATTTGATCTGCGCGCGCATCGTGTTCACATCGGCAAAACTGCCGGTGAGGTCTTGCGCGCCTTGACCGACGCCAACCGCGCCGCGGAACAGCGGTTGCAGCGCGCCCAGCGCGAGGTTTTCGAGCGGCTGCAGTTGTCCGAGTTGGTGAAGAATTAGCGCGAGAATCGCGAGGACGATCAGGGCGATGAGGACGGTCGAACGATTGCGATTGGGAGCGTACATCAGATTTATGATTTATGATTTATGATCTATGATTTCAGATTCGACCGGGCACGGCAGGCAAATCTTAAATCAGAAATCTTAAATCATAAATTCCACTACCGCCGCGCGGTGCTGCGCGTGGGCGTCGCCACTTGGTGGAGCATATCCAGTT
>DAIDTM010000068.1 GCA_027457205.1 Anaerolineae bacterium
GTGTAGGCATTCATCCGCGCGATGCACGCTGGCGGATCGTCGCGCTGCATTGCAAATTCCGCGCTCAGCACGACCTCGCGTGGATCGCGCTTGAAACGGCTGGTGCGATAATCGAACGCGCAATCCGTCTCGGGTAACCGCCGCCGTGCGCCATCCACGTCGAGAATTGTCACGGCGACGAGGTTGTCTGCGATGCTGCCGCCGTGCGCGCCGGCGTTCCCCACCACCGCGCCACCCATCGTGCCGGGCACGCCAATCGCCCATTCCAATCCTGACCAGCCCTGCCGCGCAAGGCGGTTCGCGATGCCGGGCAGCGACGCGCCGCTCTCCGCCGTGAGGATCGCCGCGGTCGCGTCTAGCGAAAATCGATCGCAGTGATTTTCGATCACTAGCCCGCGAACGCCGCCATCGCGCACCAAAAGGTTCGAGCCGTTGCCCAGAATGAAAAACGATACGCCGTGCTGCCGCGCCAATCGGACGTAATTCACGAGGTCGTCTATCGTCCGCGCTTCGACAAACAATTCGGCGGGACCGCCCACCCGAAACGTGGTATGCGGCGCGAGCGACGCATCCGTTCGTGCGCGACTACCGAGCGCGTCGCGCAGTTCGCGAGTTCGGCTATCCACGGTCAACCACTGGCTAGTTACGCGCCTTGGCGGCAAAGCTTTCCTGCGTTGTCAAGCGTTGCAGCGCCAGAAACATTCCGAGCAGTCCCCAAATAATCGCAAACGGCAGATTGGCTTGCAAACTCAAGCCCGCGCCGAACTGCGCGAGCGCATCGACCCCATAAGACATCGCCGTAGCGGTCTCGTGCGGGAACATAAAAAGCGACACCAACGCGGCTTCGATCAACGCGCGCCAGAACGCGCGCTTGCTGCGGAATCCCTCGCCAAAGAAACTGAGAAAGATCAGGAGCATCAGCAGCAGCAGGAAGGACGTCGTTGGATTATCCAAGAAATTGCGAAATGAATCCAGGATCGGCAGAGAGGTCAATGCAACGATGTGACTGATAATCCGCAAGACGATGTAGATCACGAAAATTGCCAAAAAATCGTCGAACCATGCCGGCGAGTTCAGCGCGCGCGCGTACAGCACGACGGCGATAATGAGGAGCAAAATTCCAAAGAAGAGCGCCAGCATCCAGCCCTTGATCACGAATGAGCCGGCAGTCAGGATGGCTTGGTTGGGATCGAACTTGATCGAATCTTTTATGAACCCCGCCGCGCCGTCGATCCACGAATTGAGACCCGGCAGCGCGTTGAACGGAATATTGGCGGGCGAGAACATTCCGGATGTTCGGAGAAAATCCGCCAACTGCTTCAGCCAATCTTTGATGAACACCGTTGCGCTCAGCACGCCCCACCAGTAGATGAGACTCCGCGCGCTGAAAACTTCTGCCATCTCTTATGCTCCTTGCGCTCGCCGAGCCACCGCTTCGCCGACGCGATAAACATCGCCCGCGCCGAGCGTGATGACGACATCGCCCGCGCGCAGATGCGGCGCGAGAAATTCCGCGCTCGCCTCCAGCTCGGCGATAAAACGCGCGTCCGGATGCCGCATCCGCTCGACGATTTGCGCGCCGCTGACTCCCGGCGTTGCGCGTTCGCGCGCGGCAAAAATTTCCGTAACGATCACGTGATCCGCGTCGGCGAACGCGGCGGCAAACTCATCCAGCAATGCCTGCGTGCGCGAGTAGGTGTGTGGCTGAAACACCGCCCATATCTGGCGGTCCGGATAACGCGTCCGCGCCGCAGCAAGCGTTGCGCGAATCTCGGACGGATGATGCGCGTAATCGTCGACGACCGTGACGCCGCGAAATTCGCCTTTCACCTCAAAGCGCCGCGCCGCGCCGTGAAAACGTCTCAGCGTTTCGCCGGCGCGATCCAAATCAATGCCCACGCGGTCGGCGACGACGAGCGCGGCGAGCGCGTTCAAAACATTGTGGCTTCCCGGAATCCGCAGCGAGAAATCGCCGACGCGTGCTGCGCCGCGCCAAACGACGAAATCGCTGCCACCCTCCGCGTTCTGCTGCACCTCCATCGCGCGCCAATCGTTTGCCGAGTCAAAGCCATAACGCGCCGACGGTGTCTCATCGAGTTCCGCGAGCGCCTGCCCGACCCGCTCGGCGTCGCCGCAGCCGACAATCAATCCATCACGCGGGACCAGCGTCATGAATTCGCGGAAGGTCTTCGCCACATCGTCGGCGTCGCGGAAAATGTCCGGATGATCCATCTCGATGCTCGTCACGACGGCAATCGTTGGACGCAAACCTAGAAACGCACGGTCGTACTCGTCCGCTTCGACCACGAAATATTTTCCATTGCCGGCGCGCGCGTTGCCGTTCAATTCCGGAATCATACCGCCGACGATCGCGTCCGGGTCGAGTCCAGCATCCACGAGGATCGTCGCGATCATCCCGGTCGTCGTCGTCTTGCCGTGCGTCCCTGCAACCGCGATGGTCGTTTTCCCCGCCGTGAGTTCGGGAAAGAAATCATAACGCCGGGCGATGCGAATGCCGCGCCGCCGCGCCTCGACGATTTCCGGATTATCGTTCGGCGCAGCCGAGGTCGTGAGAACCACGTCCACGTCGCCGACGTTTTCGGCGCGATGTCCGATGTAAACCCGCGCGCCGAGTTTCGCCAACTCGTCGGTGATCGGCGACGCGCGCAGGTCGGACCCCGAAACCTGCACGCCGCGCGCGAGCAACACTCGCGCGATCGCGGACAAACCAATTCCGCCGATGCCCACCAAATGCGCGCGGCGCAGACTCATCCGCGCGCTCCGGCAAGCGATTGCAGCAGCGCGGCGATATTCTCCGCCGCGCGCGGCTGTGCGAGCGCGCGCATCGCCACGCGCATCGCCTTCAAGCGTTCAGGCGTATCGAACAGATTTTTCAACGTTGGAATCATTTCACGTCCCAGCGCGGCATCGTCCACCCTCACCGCCGCGCCGCGTGCAACCAGAAAATCGGCGTTGCGCTCCTGGTGCCTGCCGGCGAACGGTCCGGGAACGAGGACCGCCGGCAATCCCAGCGCGGGTAACTCGCCCAGCGTCGCCGCGCCGGCGCGCGCAATCACGACATCGGCAGTCGCCAGCACGTGCGGCAACGCGTCATCGAGATAGCCGAACACGCGAACGCGCGCGCGTAAATCATCTGACAATCGCGCCACCTCGTCGTTCACCCACGCTTCGTCGTTCCGTCCGGTGATATGAACCACCTGCGCGAGCCGCGTTAGATCAATCAGATTCGCGACGACCGCCTGATTGATGTGATGCGCGCCAGTGCTGCCTCCAAAAATCGCCACGGTGAGCGCGTCCGGATCGAGATGAAAGCGAGCACGCGCCTGCGTCTGATTGGTTTGGAAAAATTCAGCGCGCACCGGAT
>DAIDTM010000069.1 GCA_027457205.1 Anaerolineae bacterium
GGAAAATTGACGCGTCGTCACCGTCAAGATACATTACGGCGTCATTTCGTGATCGCCGAGAAATCCATCCAGCCGATGGGACTCCACGCAAAGCCCTTGACGTTCGCACGCAGAGCAAAGAGATCGAGCGGCTGGTAAAGGATCGCATAGGGACCATTGTGCAGAACGTATTCGGTGATGGTCTTGTAATCCGCGGCGCGTTTGGTAGGATCCGTTTCGAGCGCGGCGGCGTGCGCCTGTGCCGCGATCGCCGTGTCGTTCCACGCGTTGCGCCACGCGATCGACTTGGCGTTATAGTCGGTGAACGGCGTCACGTTCGCGTCGGGATCGGGAAAGTCCGGTCCCCACAGGATCATGACGAGCTGACCTTTTTGCGCGCGGTAAGCGTCGAGCAGAGACGCTTGCGTCGTCTGTTTGATGTTGACCGTTACGCCGATCTTGGCGAGATCGGACTGCACCTTGGCGGCGAGGTCTGACCACGCGACACCACCGGGCGCGGGACCGGTCGGCACGAGCAGGTCGAGCGAGATGTTGCCGGTCTGTCCGGCATCGGACAACAGCTTTTTCGCCGCGGTGACATCCTGCTGGAATGGCGTGTCTGAATTAAAGCCGAGAAAGCCGGACGGAATGATCGTCTGAACTTTTTTCGCGTTACCGCCAAGCAAATCCTTGATGATGCCATTGTAATCGATCGCCGTGCGGATCGCTTCGCGCACCTTGGGATTGTCGAGCGGCTTGACTGTCGCGTTCATGCCGATGTACACAAGAAGCGTCGAATCGGCGGCGACCGTCTGAATGCTTGGCTTGCCTTTTTCAGCCGCGAACAGTTCAGGGCTGAGGTTGCGCGCGATGTCAATGTCGCCCTTTTCCAGCGCGGCTTGTTGGTTCGTCGCTTCGGGGATGTGCTTGATCAAGACCTGGCTGAGACCCGGTTTGGTCCCGCCATAGTTTGGATTCGCCGTGAGCAGGACTTCGGTCTCTTTCTGCCAATGGTCGATCACGTACGGACCGCTGCCGGCGGAATGGTCGAGCAGCCAGCCCGAGCCAAAATCGCCGTTCTGTTCGTGCGTTTTGACCGTCTTGGAATCCACGACACCGCCGACGGTGAAGGTGAGGATCGAAAGCAAGTCGCCCACACTGGATGTCTTGGGCATCGAGATGACGACGGTCTGGGGATCGGCGGCTTTGATGCTATCGGTCTTCAACCCCAGGTCGTCGGTGAAGAGGAACGCCGGTGATTTGTTTAGGGAGATCACGCGTTGGAACGAATAGACCACGTCGTCCGCGGTGACCGGATTGCCGCTGGAGAATTTTGCGCCGCTGCGCAAATGAAACGTCACTTCCCAGTGGTCGCCCGCGTCTTTGATATCCCAGCTGGTCGCCAGCCCCGGCTTGATCGTGCTCAGGTCGGTGCCTTCGAACTTGACCAGCGTTTCGTAGACGTTGTGCGTGATGAGGTCGTCGGTGAATTCATAACCGACGCCGGGATCAAGCGTAATCATGTCGCTCGTATCCATGCCGATCACCAGCGTATTCGCCGCGCTGCCGCTGCTGGATGGCGCGGTCGTGGCTTGCGCCGCGGGCGCGCTCGTCGCCGGCGCGGCGGCGGTCGTAGGCGCGGGCGCGCTGGTTGCCGGCGCGGCGGCGGGCGCGCATCCGACCGCGCTCACGATGAGGACGATGGCGCCGACGATGAACCATCGGCTCCGATGAAACCTGTTCATTTCTCCTCCTCCATAAAATTCAGCGCATTCCAATCCTGGAAATACGCTGCATTCGGGTCAAGCCAAATGCCTCCTCGAAAATGTAGGACAAATTTCCGAATTTGTCCTACAGCATCCTCATTTTCATCCGAACGTGGGTGAGCGCAAACTCATGGAGAATTCTGTCGATAGACTTGGCGTCAACCCTGCGGTTGAAGCACCAGGTTATGGTCGATCAGCGATTCAGCGCGCTTGAAATCCGCGCCAGTCATTTTCTCTTTTCCGTTGATGACGACCGCCGGATATTTGTGGATGCCGTAGCGCACCGATTTGAGCAGCCCTTCCATCGACGCCGCGTCGATCACTTTGAAAACGACGCGTCCGCCGTACCGTTCCACCGCGTTCAAGACCCAGTCGGACAAGTCGCGGTATTCCTGCATCATCTCCGCCGGCATCGACGTTTCGAGCGCGTCGGCGTGAAACTTTTTCACGCCCTGCACATCGGCTTCTTGGAAAAGCACTTCGCAATGCTGGCAGTGGAAATATTGCGTCGGCGCGTATGCGATCACCTCAACCATCAAGGGTTTCATATTTCCTCCTTCGGCGGGAATCTTCCCGTCGACCACGCTTGGAAAGCAATTCTAGTCGCGTTTAGTTTTCCAGTCAATGCCCCTATTGAAATTTACGGACGACGACACGTCACAGATGGGCGCGATGAACGCGCCTGACCGTATCGACATTCAGCCCCTCGACCAACCCGCCGCACGATCCCAAAACGAGTCTGCCGCCTGTCGATTCGACCGCGCGCACCGCCGCGTCGATCTCCGCGTTCGACCGCGGCGCGCTGAGAAAATCGAAACTGAGGTTGCCCCACAGCGTTAGCGCGCTCCCGACCCGCTCGCGCACCGCGCGGATTTGCATCCCGGCTTCCGGCTCCAGCCCTTGAAGACCGTCCAGCCCGCTCGCGGCAAGGTCATCCAGGACCGCGTTCAGGTTGCCGTCCGAATGGAAAAAGACCGCGAGACCGAGCGCGCGAATATCGCGCGCGGCTTGCGCGAGTTCCGGAAAGTACAGCTCGCGCAACTGTTCCGGCGAGAAGAAGGTCGACTGGTTGTACGCCATATCCTCGCCCAAGACCACGCCATCTGCGCCGGCATCGCGCACCGCTTGCGCGGTGACGCGCGTTTCCTCCGCGCCGTACCGGAAATCCTCGCGCGCAAATTGCGGCGCGCTGTGCACGTAGCGCATCAGCATCTCGAATCCACGCGCCTTGACCGCCGCACTGAACGGTCCGTCGATGAGCGCAACGACAAACCGATCGCTCTCGGCGCGCCAACGCACCAGCGATTCCAGCGCGCGGTCTTCGTCCGGCTGCTTCGTCGCGCCCCAGCCCGCGCTGAACGCGACCGGCGCGATGTCGAGGTCAAGCTGCGCTACGACGGCGTGCTGTTGGTCGAATCCGACTTCCGGCAGCGATAAAAACGCGCGGACAAATTCATCAGCGATAAAAAACTCGCCGCGCGGAATCCGGTCGGTGGGTTCGCCGCGCAAAGTCTTGAGAATGCGCTTACGATGCGAAAGCATAGCTCACGGTTTGAAATATCTCAGCATCTGCGGATGCAAATGCCCGTTGCTGACGACGTACGCTTGGGAATGAACGTTCCACGGTGCGCCGGTTGGCGTGGTCACGCGTCCCCCCGCCTCTTCGATGATGAGCGCGGCAGCCGCCACGTCCCAGGGCGACAGAGAAAAGTGGAAATACGCGTCGAGCCGCCCGGCGGCGACGTAGCAGAGCGACAGCGCCGCGCTGCCAAACGCGCGCGCGGTCGTCGCCCGCGCGACCATCCGCGAGAAAATCGCGGCGGTGCGCTAGCGCAATTTCTGGTCGCGCGCCCATTCCGTGCCGACGACCGCGTCCGCAAAGCGGCGCGTCGTGCTGACTGCGATGGGCGCGCCGTTCAAGACCGCGCCGCGCCCGCGCTCTGCCGCGAACATCTCGTCGCGCAGCGGATCGTACACCACGCCGATTTGGACCGCGCCGCGCTGGTGCAGCGCGATCGATACGCAGAAGGACGGGAGACGATGCGCGTAGTTCGTCGTGCCATCCAACGGGTCGATCACCCAGAGGTGTTCGTCGGTCGAATGCTCAACGCGCGCCCACAATTTTTCGCGCGTGGCTTGCGCGTCTTCTTCCGACAAAACGTGATCGTGAGGGAAACGCGCGCGCAGGATCGTTCGAACCGCGTGGTCGGCGGCATAATCGGCGTCTGTCACAATGTCGCGCTTGCCTTTGGAACGAATGTCGCGTGCGCCGTTCAATTTCTCTCGCATGATCTTGCCTGCCGCGCGCGCGGCGCGCATCGCCGTGTGTAATCGTAGAGTCATTGGGTCATCCATCGTTTCTACTCAACCTGCGGGAGGTTGAGTACATTGCGTGCGAAATGTGACATTGGCAAAGTACTCACGGACTGAGAAGCCGATTGACTTGCGTTGCGGCGCGGTTCTGCGCGGTGGGAATGTCCCCGCCATTCGCCACGGCTGTCCACATCTGCACGATTGCCGCGTCGACCTGATCGGCGTTTTCCACCGCCGGCACCGCGCGGCTCGACGGGATGGCGTCGCCAAAGCCGTCGCGCAATCGTTGGAAGAGTGGAGTTGGCGCGCCGGTCGCGAGGAGCGGCAGCGCAGACGCGCGCAGAGGAATCGACAGGGTTGTGCGCGCCCAGCGCGCCGTCTGTGCCGGCTCGGCGAGCCAGCGCGCAAACAGCCACGCCGCGCGGGCGCGCGTGGGCACCGGCGTGAAAATGGCAATGTTCTCGCCAAGCACGGCGGTGACCGGATGGGTTGGGTCGTTCTGTGGAATGTTCGTCACGCCCCATTGGAAGCGGCTGCTCGCGCGCGTCATCGCGTCCGAGATCGCCGTGAGGTCGTCGGTCGTATCGAAGAGAAGCGCGGTCTTGCCCAGCGCAAAATCGGCGCGCGCGGCGTCTGTGTGATCGACCAGATACGCCGAGCCGCCCGCGCTCAGCGCGGCGATCAGTTGCAGCGACTTGACGCCGGCGTCGTCGGTGAACTGCGCCTGCGTTTGCGCGTCGTCGAGCGGGCGGCTGCCGCGGCTGAACAGAAACGCGTCGAACACTGCCGCGCTCGGCGTCATCGCCCAGCCGCGCGCGTTGCCTTTTGTCGTGGCGCGCGCGGCGAGATTGAACTGGTCCCACGTGCGCGGCACATCGACCTTCGCGGCGTTCAGGAGATCGACGTTGTAATACAGGACGACCGCGTTCTCGTCGAACGGAAACGCAAAGAGTTGGTTCTTGAGATCGGGGAAACGTCCGACATCCAGCAAGCCGGGAAAGTAATCGCCGCGCTCGTCCGGACGCAAGCCGAGCGTGGGATCGTTGAGCAACGGATCGAGCGGGACGGCTGCGCCCTTGCGCGCGAATTCGCCGATCGTGCGATTGTCGGCGATGATAAAATCGGGCAGCTGGTTCATTGCCATTGCCGCGATGCCCTGCCGCAGCAAATCGCCTTCACTGGGCTTGGCTTCGCCCTGCACGGTGATGGACGGATACGCCTTGTGAAAATCGTCGGCGAGCGTGTTCAGGAGCGCAGCCGCCGGTCCCGTCTCGGTGTGCCAGAAGGTGAGCGTGACCGGCGTGAGGTCGGTTGGAGTGATTGGCGACGCGCTAGGCGGCGGGCTGCCGGCGCACGCGGAGAGAAGCAGGAGAAAGAGCGCCGCGAGAGTACAGGGACGAAGCACTCCGGCTTTAGTGGGCGATAACAGGGTTCGCCCGATCTGGATTGCGCGGCAAAGATCATTCATAGAAGGGAATCTTTCGGGGTCTTCTCTTTGGAGGAGATGATCCGCGAATCGGCGTGACCAATTGTTCGCACGGCGCCGGCGAGAGGAGTTTAGAATCGCGCGAGTGCTCAAGAAATATCTTGTCGGGTATGCGGCGATCTGCGAGTTTCGACGAAATCTGAGACGCGTTTCGCTCGCGTTCATTTCAGTACTCGTCACGTTTCACACTTTTTTGCATTTGAGCGAACTTTGTTTATTGGAGACTATAGCACGCCCACCGACGATCGGCGAATTCGCCGCTGAGGTGCAGAAAGAGCAGGGTTTTCAGGATTTTCTCAACGTTCTCGGCGTCTCTGCGGTCAGTTTCCGCAAACGACCGGTCGCCATGCTACAGTGTCGTTTATTGTTGTATTTATCAATTTCGCAAACTTAGGGTGTAGGTCCACCCTGTATTGCATATTGGATACATTGATTAGGAGGAATATAACTTGAGGGAAATTGTTGGGTATATTGTGTAAGAACAACAGCTTGTTCAATAAAGGATATAAATTCTCCAAAACGCCCAATGTTTGTTTTGAGATTCGTAGGAAGTTGCATAGGATTTGCTGCGAGAATTTTTTTCTCATATGCAGCACCAGCAATCCCTCCCCATAGTTCTTTAG
>DAIDTM010000070.1 GCA_027457205.1 Anaerolineae bacterium
TCCATGTGCAAGTCGTTCCCGATGTTGCCGACGACGACCAAGCCGGTGTTCAAGCCCACGCGCATTTGGAAATTATTGGCGCGCTTTTTCTTGCTCAATTCTTCGGCGTACTGCTTGATCGATTCCAGGATGTCGAGCGCGGCGCGGATCGCGCGCTCGGCGTCGTCTTCGTGCGCCAGCGGCGCGCCGAAAAACGCCAGCACGCCATCGCCGAGCAGCTGCGCGATCGTGCCCTCGTAGCGGTAGACCGCCGCGCTCACGCGCTGATGCGCGCCGGAAACGATCTCGCGCCAGTCCTCCGGGTCCATCGCTTCCGCCAGCGAGGTCGAGCCAACGATGTCGGTGAAGAGCGCGGTGACGAGTTTGCGCTCGCCTTCCATCCGCTCGCGTTCCGCGAGAATCTTTTGGCTCACGCTCGCCGGCGCAGTTTTGCGGAGCGCGTCGAGGTTCGCGCTGCGAGTCACCGGCGCGGGCTGCGCTTGCGCCGCCGCGCCCGTGAGGTTGAATCCGCAACTCTTACAAAACTTGGCGTTCGCAGAAACCGGCTTGCCGCAGTTCGGGCACACGCGCTCGAACGGCTGACCGCAGTTTTCGCAGAACTTGGCGTCGGCTGTATTCTCAAATGAGCAATTCGGACACTTCATATCACCACCCCATCTTTCAACCGCAAAGAACGCGGAGATAAAATTTAAAACTCTTTGCGTTCTTTGCTGTTCATCGAATGTTTCTCTGTGCGCTTTCCAAGGGAACGGACGCCATTCCGCATCCATCGAGGAACGCTACGGCGAGCATTCCCTACACGCACGCCCTACGCCAGTGTGCTCATCCGCTGCGCCAGACTCGCCAGCATCGCCATCGCCACTTCGGGGCGATCGCGCAGAATCGATTTCAACGCGGCGCCGCGAATCGCCAACGCGCGCACACTGCTGCCGTCCGCCGCGACGCTCGCCGAACGCGGTTGCTCGCGCAGAATCGCCAGTTCGCCGATGTGCTCACCCGTTTTCAGCGTCCGCAGCGCGCGCTCTTCGCCGTTCGATCCTTTCGTGATCTTCACCTGTCCTTCGACGATCACGAACAACTCGTCGCCAATTTCACCCTCACGGCAAAGGTAATCGCTGGGATTGAAAACGCGCTCGGTCGCGACCTCGGCGATCTGCTGCAAATCTTCCGGCGTCAGATGGTTGAAGAGCGGCACCTGCCGCAAAAATAAAATCCGATCCATCGTTCCCAAAGTTCTGAGCGTTTCCGCCATCTCTCCCCCTCGCGCGTCGTCCGCCGCCTCGCGCACCAAATCGAACGAGTCTTGCCGCGCCCGCGCGATCAGCGTCTGCCAATCACGCGCCAGCAGGTCGGTCAATGCGCGCACGGCAAGCGCGCGCAGCCACGCGTCGTCGTGCCGCGTGAGTTCATCCAAAACGATGCGCGTGTCTGGCGTAGCCGCGGCGGACGATTCTTCCAGCAGTGGTACCAGTCCGTGCGCGATCCGATGATCGCCGAGCGTATCGAGCGCTTCCAGCGCCTCGGCGCGCATCTCCGAGTCTCGCGACCTCAATCCTTCGGCGATCAAGTTGATCGCCTCCGGAGAGCCAATTAACGCCAACGCGCTCAAGATGCGTTGTTCAGTTTGCCACTCGCGTTCGCGCAGCAGGTCGCGCAGAAAAATGAGACTGCGCGACGCGTCGCCGTCGGAGCGCGCCAAACTCGCCGACCACGCGCGGAATTGCGCCGCGCGCGGAATTTGCAGCAACGCCCAATCGATCAGCGGCTTGCGCGCGGCAATGCCGCGTCCCTGCAACGCAATCAGCGCGGCTTGTTGCGCTCGCCCCGATCCAGTCATGAGAACGCGTGTCAACGCGTCTAGTTCAATATCCGATGTCTGAAGCGCGACGCCTGCCGCGTGACGCACGCCTTCGTCAGCATGGTCCAACTGCGCGATGAGTACGTCGCGCGCCCGCCGATCCGGCAGCGCACCGAGAACCTTGACAGCGGCGATCCGAACGCTGGGCGATTCGTCGTTCAGGAACCCAGCGACGAGTTGAAGCGGCACGCTCGCCTGGCAATCGGCGATGGCATTCAACCCGACAACGCGCGCGCCCGCGTCGCGCGATTCGAGCAACGCGTCCACAACAGTTCTCGCGCGTTGGACATCTCCCGTCTTGTGCAATGCCGCCGCCGCGCGCGCACGCACGCGGAAATCGGCATCGCGCGACGCGACAACGTAGACCCTGTTCGGACGCGACGATACGGCAGTTAGCGCATCCATCGCGTCCGCGCGGACGGACGCGTCCGAGTCGCTCACGCAGCGACCAATCGCGTCTTCCGCTTCTGCCGCGTTCAACTGCGCCAGCGCTTTCAGCGCGGCGCGGCGCACTTCGACGTCGGGATCATCGAGCGCGCGGCGGAGCGGCTCGATTGCGTCGTGGTCGTCCATCCGTCCGAGAATCTCTGCGGCGAGGCGGCGGCGCGCCGGTTGCGCGTCCGCCAGCCCGTCGAGGATCGCGCGGCGCGCGTGCGCGTCCGTGCGCATCGATTGAAAGCCGCGGCGCGTCGCGGTAAAGACATCGAGAAAACCGGCGCGCAGCGCATCGACCAACGCATTGCCGTAGGCGCTTCGCATTCGCCAGACGAGGTACGCGGTGAGCAACGCGGCGAGCATGCCGGCAAAGTAAATCTGGGTGGTCGTCAGGAATCGCGCGGCGATCAGCGGAAGCGCACCGGACAACATGGTGCCGATTTGCGAAGTCACGCCGCCGTCGAAACTCTGCACCTGACCGCGCTTTTCCGGCGGAACAACGTTGAAGAAGGCATTCCACGCGGAACCCGCGACGCCGGACAACATGACCATCTGCGCGAGCCGCACGACAACTGCGGCTGCGAG
This sequence comes from Anaerolineae bacterium, assembly GCA_027457205.1. GTDB lineage: Bacteria > Chloroflexota > Anaerolineae > UBA4142 > UBA4142 > DAIDTM01. The sequence continues at coordinate 2,879 of DAIDTM010000070.1, forward strand.
CGTGGTGTTGATCGCCAAGAGCACAAAGCCGGCAAAGTACGTGATGGGCAAGAGGAGGACGGCGTTGACGACTCCGAACCGCGCATAGAGCCGGTTCGCGATGAAAAGCGACGCGACCAGCGTGAGGACGGTGATCGCGGTGGAGACAAAACCAAGAAAGCCCGCCAGATCGGCTGCGCTGGGAAACGATCGAGCGGCGGTCTGACTGAACGGAATGTAAACCGAAAAGTACAGAATCGAAAACAAGATGGACGAGTACGCGATCAGTTGCATCAGCGGCGACCGGCGCACAAGGTCGAAACCGATGCGGAGGTCTTGCCACGCGCTCGTGCTCGCGCGACGAAGGACGACCGGCTTGAAGAACTGATGCGCGATTTCGCGCGCCAGCGCGAGCGCGAGGAGCAGCAAGAGCGCGTACAACACGATTAGATTTTCAGCGCCCAGCCATTTTGCCAGCGCGCGGTGATGAGATTTCCTAGCACGCCGCCCAAGATGCCCGCGCTGGTGAAGAGCGAGAACAAGCGCTTCGCCTGACGCGTGTCACACACTTCGGCGGCGATGTTCCACATCAGCGTCCCCAGGACGGCGCTGATGATATTGATCGTCAGCCAGAGGATCGGATAGAGAGGCGGCAGAGCGAGGAAGAGCGCGGCGCGTTCGATCAGCAGCGCAATGACAAACGCGGCGAGAACCCCGATAAGGAAACTATCTTTCTTGAATCGGCTGAGACCGACGGCGTAGGAGAGGATGATGAGGAAGCTGAACGCGCCAAGCGCGATCGTCATGTACGGCAGGTATTCCGCGCCAAAGCGGACGAAAAAAAGCCCGTCCGCCGCGTTCGCGCCGAGACTCCGTCCGATTTCAAGAAACGCGAAAAGCGCGGCAACCAAGCCGACCCGTCTGCCCTCGCCGGGGTGGATCTGGAATAGAGCAGCCATTCGCGCGGTGAGCATCGTCACTCCCGTTGCCCTGCACCAGGCATGACCAGTGCGGTCTAAAGCGCGCAGCCGTCGTGACGCGCGGTTTTGAGATTGGCAGGATTATACCCATGCCGCTGGGTTTTTGCAATGGGCATCCGTGAAATTTGACATTAGCCACGGCGTTTGATATAGTATGAGTAGAATGAACTCAGCCGCGCGGACGGCGTCAAGCAAGCGATTCTGACCAAATCGGTACTTTTTGGAACTTGACGTGGTACTTGGGCTGGATTATACTTGGAACAACGTAAGTTTATCATCGGTGTGACGATGCCGTCGCACAAACTGCCGTAACATTCATCGGTCTCATCAACGACAGCGTCTCGACAAGGCGCGCAACAATTTTGCGCGCTGGGTCGAGACGTTTTTATTTGTGCGCGCCGCAGTAGGCGTGAGATAAATCGCTCTTGTCCACGATGGGCAAAATCTATCGAGCGTCGCATTGATACAGTTCTGACGAGGGGGCTGTACGGCGATGCTTCACAAAGGAGGAATGTCCCAACAATCAAAGACTCGTCTCAGACGCCAACCTAATCATCGCAAGTCTCAGTGAGGAGAAAGCATGAACAAAAAAACCCTCGTCATAGTCGCAGGCATCGCGATGCTCATCGCGCTTGTGACGTTGACCTTCGCACCTGCGCCGCGAGCGGCGTATGCGCAGAATCCAACACCTGCGCCCCAACCGCCCGTGGCGGTCCTGAAAGTCGTCCCGGTACCCGCGAACGCGGCTGGACCAAATGCCATCACAACGACATTGAAATACATTACCGACACAGTGGTGGGACAGAAATCAACTACTATCGCGCTTGGGACAACCGGTTTGAGCAATGTGCCGATCAATGAGCCCATTCATCTCGCGGTATCGGCTGCCGATCCCAAAAACACCGGCAAACCGACTTGGACACTCACCGCGCCCCCCGGTTCCAAAGCCGCGATCAAAGATCCTACCGCGATGGCTACCGAGTTCACGCCGGATGTCGTCGGCGCGTACATGGTGGGCGTATCCCTGAAGAACGATGCTGGCGTGACCAGCAATACCGACTTCGCCACCTTCCATGCCGGCACCTTCATTGGCATAACCGCAGGCAACTGCCAACAGTGCCACACGAACCAAGCGACCGAATGGTCGAAGACACCTCACGCCACCATCTTCACCAATCAGATCGACATCAAGAACGGCGACTATGCAGAAAGCTGCATCCGTTGCCATACTGTTGGCTACTTCCCTGGCGCCAACAATGGCAACTTTGCGGATGCCCAAGCGAAAACCCAATGGCAGTTCCCCACGGTCAAGCAAATCATGGCGGGCGGCAACTGGGCAGCCGCGCCGGCTGAAGTCAAGAACATGGCGAACATCCAGTGCGAGTCGTGCCATGGTCCGGCGAACGAGCACGTCAAAAATGGCGCGCCAGTGATGGCGGTAAGCTATGACAATGGCGCCTGCGATGTCTGCCATGCGGGCGGAGGACATCACATCAAGGGCATCGAGATCACCTACTCCGCGCACTCCGACGCGAACGCCGCGGCATGGACGACCCCGACTGGACCCGCCGAACAGGCGTGCGTGCGCTGCCACACTGCCAAGGGCTACGTCTCGTTCCTCAAGGACCCGACCAACCCGGCGGCTTGGGACAACTCACCGCAGACGCTGGGCTGCGCCGGCTGCCACGACCCGCACTCGGACGCTAACTATGCCCAGTTGCGCGTGGTGGGCAAGCCGATCCAAGTCGCATTCACCACAAAGGACGTTGGACTCTCCGCGACCTGCGAAGACTGCCACAACAATCGCACCGATCCAGCCAATGCCGTCAAGGGTTCGTACCCGCACTACTCGTCAGCGGCTGAAATGCTGAGCGACACGGGCGGCGTGACCTATGGTCAGACCGTTCCGAACTCGCCGCATGGTACGATGGTAGGCGTAGCGCCGATCCCGAATCCGGGATTCGCCGCAGATCCAACGACGAATCAGTTCCTGTTCAGCGCTGTTGGCGATACGAAGGGCAATGTGCCCGGTCCGTGCGTCACCTGCCACATGGCCCCCGGTCTCACTGACTCCAAAGACCCGAACTATACGAAGGTCGGTGAGCACTCGTTCAACATGACCAGTCCGGACGGCACGTTCGACTATGGCGCGGCTTGCAAGTCCTGCCACGGCGACGTGAAAGATTTCAACCTGAAAGCCAAAGCGGACTATGACGGCAATGGCAAGGTCGAAGGTGTACAGGACGAAGTCAAGGGATTGCTGGGTGTTCTGTGGAAAGGGCTGACAGACAAGGGCATGAAGAAGATCGATACGGGCTATCCGTATGCGACACTGCCCAAGGATGCCAGTGGCAACGTCGATCCCAAGATCGCCAACGCGTGGTACAACTATCGCGTGGTCTACGGCGTGATGTGGGGTACCGACACGGGCAACGGCAACGAAGGCAAAGCCGCGGCAATCCACAACTTTAAGCGCTCGGTCGCACTGCTGCAACTCTCCATCAAGGATCTCACCGGCAGTCTGCCGGCGAACGCAGTCGACATCATGAAATAGACCGGCGTGAGATCACCGCGAGGCAACGCTGACACATCGCCGCCGCATCGTGACGACATCGTAGCACATCGTCGCCGCATCGTACTCAACAACTCTACATCGCACTCTCCGCGGTTCTCGGGGGG
>DAIDTM010000071.1 GCA_027457205.1 Anaerolineae bacterium
GAGGCGCAACTGGTTTCGGCGCGGGCGCAGCAGGTCTGGGCGCGCCTGCTATCATAGGCTTGGGCGCAGCGGACGCCGCAGGACGCGGCGCGCCGGCAGTCATGGGCTTGGGCGCGACGGGGCGCGGCGCGCCGGCAACCATGGGCTTGGGCGCGGCGGGCGCGCCGGGCTTGGGCATGGCTGGCTTGGTTATCGGCGCGACCGGTTTGGCGATTGGCGCGGCGGTCCTTGCCGCCGGCGCGACGGTTCGTGCTGACGGTGCGGTTTTCGGCGCGACCGGTTTCGTCGGTGGAGCCGGGTGTACCGCGGTTTTTGCCGGGGCTGCTGGTTTGCGCGCCGGTACCACCGCGGCGGGCTTGCTCGTCGTCGCGACGGGTTTGTCTTTTCGTTTGTCGTCATGTCTCACAGTGGGTTTGAGATCAGCCATACCGGTACACTCCTTTCCAATCCAAAAAGGCGCGTGCTCAATTTCTGGACAAGCAGCGAAATGTTGGATCAGAGCCGTCTTGGGTTTGGCAATCGATGGGCAGGCAATGGCTTGCGCGACAAGCGGGGGAAACGCGCGGGGAGAAACGCCATGGACGCGGTTTAGGCGTTCATCGTTTGGCTCCCTTTCGCGTTTCGCAAGTCCGCGCGTGACGCAGTCTGCGAACGGTTTCCCATCCCGCCGCGCGCGTAGCAGGCGTATCGATTGCGGTCATTCTGTTTTGGTTAGCGGCGCTGCGCGCTCTACGGTTGCCGGCAGCGTCGCCGCGTATTCGCGCAAACGCGCGAGATCTTCCGGATCGATCGATGTTTCTAACTTGAGCGCTTGTTCCAGCCGCCCGCGGCTGTTCAGCGCCGTGTCCCAGCATTCGCGTTGGCGGCACAGGTACGCGCCGCGTCCGGCTTTTTTGCCGGTTGGATCGGCTTGCACGTGGTTCTCCGGCGTCCGTACCACACGCACGAATTCGCGTTTGCCGCGAACGGTCCGACATGCGATGCACGTGCGCTGCGGAATGTGTCTAGTCGCCATAGTCTTCTAGTCGGTTTGTCGCATAGTCGGTTTGTCGATAACGATTAGACGGTGCGGCTATGCGACCGTCTGACTATTCGTCAATTTGCTCTTCCCAACCGCGCGTGCGTCCGCCCTTGCGCTTGCGCTTGGCGACGACCTTGCCCAGTTGTTCGTCGAACACGAGCGTCTGGCGTTTGCGACGGTCGGCTTTGCGCTTGAGCATTTCTTCCGGCGTTTCGCCCTCGATGGCTTCTTCTTCCGCCTCAAATTCTTCCCACGCCTGCGCGAAGGTCTTTTCGGTGCCGGGCACAATCTCCGTATCCGCTTCTACGGGCACTTCGGCGGTTGATGTTTCGGCGACAGGCGTCTCTTCCGCCAGTTCTTCCGTTGGCGTCTCTTCCGCCGCGACGGATTCGGCGGCGAGGGTTTCCGCTGGCGCTTCCAGGACGACGGCTTCGGTCACTTCCGCGACTGGCTCTTCTTCCGCGAATGAGGCGATTTGCTCCGCGGCTTCTTTGGCGGCGCGTTCCGCCTCAACTTCTTCCGGCGTCATCAACGCGATGCGTTCCGCTTCCACCAGTTCTCGGCGCGTGGCTTCTTCTTTGACCTGTGTTTCGCTCTTGATGTCGATGCGCCAACCGGTCAACTTGGCGGCGAGGCGCGCGTTCTGTCCTTCCTTGCCAATCGCCAGCGACAACTGCTTGTCCTCCACCATTACGTTGGCGACCTTGTAACCGTTCGGCTCTTCGGTCAGGTTGACCGCGAGCACTTTGGCGGGGCTGAGCGAGTTGGCGACAAAGCGTTCGGTGTCCGCGCTCCATTCCACCACGTCGATTTTCTCGCCGTTCAATTCATTGACGATAGCTTGAATCCGCACGCCGCGCTGTCCCACGCACGCGCCGACCGGGTCGATGCCGTCCTGCACCGCCGAGACCGCGATCTTGGAACGCGAGCCGGCTTCCCGCGCCATCGCTTTGATCTCGACCAGCCCGTTGAAAATCTCCGGCACTTCGAGTTCGAACAAGCGGCGCAGCATGTTGCGGTGCGTGCGCGACAGGATCACCTGCGGTCCGCGCGAGGTCTTGTTGACTTCGGCGATGTACGCGCGAATCTTTTGGTTGTGTCGATAGCGTTCGGTGGGAATTTGCTCGCTGCGCGGCAGCACCGCTTCGAGCTTGCCGAGGTTGACGGTGATGTTCTGCGAGTCGACGTTGTGAACGGTGCCGAGGATCAGCTCGCCCTCGCGGCCCGAGAAGGTGGAATAGAGCACATCGCGCTCCGCCTCGCGGATGCGCTGCAAGATCACCTGCTTGGCGGTCTGCGCGGCGATGCGTCCAAAATCGTCCGGCGTGGTTTCGATCTGGATCACGCCGCCCAGTTGAGCCATCGGATCGACTTGCTGCGCTTCCGGCAGAGTGATCTCGGTCTTTTTGTCGTGCGCCTCATCGACGATGGTCTTGGCGGCAAAAATCCGCACCTTGCCGGTGGTCGCATCGATGTTGGCAGAGATGTTTTGACCGCCGCCGAAGTTTCTTTTGTACGCGGAGACAAGCGCCTGCTCGACCGCCTGAATGACGATTTCCTTGGGCAGGTTGCGCTCGCTGCACAGTTGCGTAATCGCGACGAGAAAGTCGTTCTTCATCTTATGATGCCCTCGATCAGTTCGTGCTGATTCCTTTGTTGCTGACGCCCAACGCGTCTCCGCCGGGAAATAAGAAAAGTGGGGGCTGCCCACTTTTCAAAGGTCAAACGGCGGAGGTCGAACAGCCGCTAGTATAGCACAATCCGCAAATTCGTCAAATCGTTTGACACTCGGCGGGGGGCGGTGTATGATAGACCAGTCACCGCGCGCAAGATTACGCGCCTTCGCCCAGTGGACTCGCGCGCCAGTAATAGCCGTTCTCATGCGCGAGCAGTTTCGTATCGACGAGTTCGCGGCGCAGCGCGGCATAGTCTGCGTGGAACGCCTTGAGGATTTCGTTCGCGCGCTTGTCCGAGTAACGTTTGCCGACTTTAAATTCTTCTGCCAGCCGCTGCAGCACCACTTGGCGCTTTTTGAATTGACTTGGAATCGTCTTGAGCCGACCGCGTACGAAATATTCGTCGAGCACTTGAGTCGAGTACGCGTCCAGATCGCTTGCCGACGTGGTCGCCTTGATCGAATCGGGCGACAGCAGCCGCTCTGCCATCTGCCGCAGCGTGTCCGGGCGCAGCGCGTAAATGTTATAGTACGACTGGACGCGCGCCTCGACCAAATCGGCTTTTTGCAGCCGTTGTAAGTGGTGCGAGATCGTCGCGGAACTGACGCCAAGGTTCGCGGCGAGTTCTTCGACGGACTGCGGTTTGTGCGCGAGTAATCCGACGATCTTGAGGCGGTTCGCGTCCGCGAGCGCTTTGAAGAAGGTGACGAATTGCTCGGCTTGCTCTGAAGGCGGCATCGGGCACCTCTGAAACTAATTCGATGTTTATCAACCTGATAATAGCGGGTCTCATAGCGCCTGTCAAGCGAGGACTGGTTGTGGCTGGAATTGTTGCGCTGCTGTCGTTCCTTGCGGTGCTGGCAATCCTCTACCTGCAAGTGGACGCGCGCGCAAAGGTGAACGAAGCGCGCCGCGCCGATGCGATCATCGTCCTTGGCTCCGCGGTGTGGCAAGGCGAGCAACCTAGCCCATCGCTCGACGCGCGTATCGAGCACGCGATCGCGCTCTACCGCGCTGGCTATGCGCCCGCGCTGATCCTGTGCGGCGGGCTGGGCGACTATCCGCCGACCGAGGCGGAGATGATGCGGCGGATCGCGGTCACTGCCGGTGTGCCCGCCGCCGCGCTGCTGCTCGATGAGAAATCCCATTCGACGGAGGAGAATCTGGCGAACGCCAAAGCGCTGATGGACGCGCGCGGCTGGCGCAGCGCGCTCATCGTCAGCGATCCGTTCCATCTGCTGCGCGCGGAAACGATGGCGCGCGATCTGGGCATCGACGCCTACGGTTCCGGCGCGAGCGATAGCCCGACGTACACCGCGCCGCAACTGCACGCGTGGTACACCGCGCGCGAAGCGCTGGCGCTCGTGTGGTATCACGTCACGCGCGTCATCGGCGAGCCGGCGTGGCTGTACGGATGGCTGAAAGGCAAAATCTGACTGAAGACGAAGGACGGAGGACGGAGGACGGATGCTTCCGTCCATCGTCTTCCGTCCTCCGTCATTGGAGTTTCTATGGACCGCGCAATTCCTTCTTCGGCAAACGAAGATATTGAATTGTACATGCGGACGTACTACTCGCTGCTCCGTTCCAGCGGCGAGATTCAAATCAAATCGCTGATCGAGACGCACGCGCAGATGGATTCCTCGCTGCACGTGAACGCGCGCGAGCAGGTCCCGGATATGGCGGCATTCGTCTACTGCACGTTGCGCCTGCCGAGCTGCATCGAGCGAGTGCGTTTGGTTTTGCTAGGGCAGTCGGACGAGGTGTTCGAGAAAGCCGGCTTTGCGGATGTGGAGCATTGGCAGGAGGTCAGCGCCGCCGGTCGCCGCCGCCGCTTGTTCTTCGACCGAAACCAAGTCCTCGCGGCGTTCATCGCCAGCGCGTCGGACATCGATGATTTGATTCCGATTCTCACCGCGTACGAGATCGAGTGGAACAAGATCAGCGATCTGCTGAATCAGAGCGGCGCGGCGGCGCGCTTGTCCGACTACGCCGCGCGCGGCGCGTCGTTGACCGAGCCGGAACGCGTCATGCTGGCGCGCGACTTGCAGATCAGTACCGCCGACCTCGGCACATTGGAGAATATTTGGGGCAGCGCGCTCATTTCCAATTTGCAGGCGATGGCGTCGACGCGCAAGGAATTTGCGCTCCGGCTGTTGGCTGGCTCGCTGGTCGATTATCACAAGGCGACGCAGCGGTGGTGGGACAATATCGCCCAGCAGGTCGGCGCGCTGATTGCCGGTCGCCCGGTGTATTTTGTGTCGAGCAATATGCACAGTCTCGCAAACCTGATTTCCGGGCACGCGCTGACGCGTGAAGAGGAACTGATCAATTACATTCAGGACATTGGGCACGAAGACCTGATGGAAGAATACATGGCGATCCAGTCCGAATCGACGCGCAGCAGCAAGGAAAACTTTTTGTACTATGTGATGAAGAAATACAGTGCCGACGCGCAAAACGCGGTGGCGGTCCAAGCCAAGCTGCAAGCCGAAGCGGAAGTGGGGCTGGCGACCATTCCAAGCGATCGCTATCTCGACGTGGGCGCGCAGATCATCGAATTGAATCGCCTCATTCCGGAGCGACTCGATCCGCGCTTGTCACGGGACGGATTGGAGCGACTGCGGAGCAGCCGCGCGGTGATCTTCAACATCGATTATCCTCTGGGGCTGGCGGCGTACCAGATCCTTTCCGAGATCTCGCAGAATGTCGATCAGGTCAAGGGCTTTTATCTGATGGGCAAATCCGCGACGCTGAACGGGCGCATCGGCGACGTCATTATTCCGAATGTCGTCTACGACGAACATTCGCAGAACACGTATCTCTTCAACAACTGTTTCAGCGCGCGCGACGTCGCGGGCTATCTGGTCTACGGCTCGGTGTTGGACAATCAAAAGGCGATCAGCGTCAAGGGGACGTTCTTGCAGAACCGCAAGTTCATGGAGTTGTTTTATCGCGAGGGGTACACCGATATCGAAATGGAAGCGGGACCGTACCTGTCCGCGCTTTACGAAATGAGCTATCCGAAACGCTATCCGGTCAACGAAATCGTGCGGCTGTACCAGACCGATTTTGACATCGGCTTTTTGCATTACGCGTCGGACACGCCGTACAGCAAGGGGAAGAACCTGGGCGCAGTACATCCGTCGTACTTTGGAATGGACCCGACCTACGCGACCGCGCTGGCGATCCTGCAGCGAATCATCGCGAAGGAAACGAAATGATTCGCGAGTCAATCGTGCGGGGAGTCGGATTGGTTGGTGACCAGTAAGAAGGATTTGCCTTTGTGATTTGCCTGAACTAGTTTGACGACGCCCGCGACCTCATCGCCCGCGCACATGAAGACGGCGTCCGCGCCCGGCGGCGAATTCTTGCGATCAAAAAAGCGTCGGTGGATCATCGAGATGATGACCGCTTGGGGCTTTTGAACTTTAATCCACTTGATCCCTTCCCAGCGGTCCATTTTCTCGCGACCGAATATGTTGTACACCACAAAGACATCATAGTCCATCGACGAAGCCAGCAGATTCTCCAGACATGAAAAACCCACGACCTCCGCGTTCAGCCGAACCGCGAGCGATCGGGCAAGCACCTCTCTCGTCGCGCGATGCGCATGGATGACGCTGATCCTCATCGTATTGCCTCGATGGTATCTTAACACGCCCTCGCGCGTTCGGCAATAGGACTTGAGTCTTTATTGGATGTTGATGCTGCCGACGCCGCCGTTGACATCGATGGTGAGCTTGTTCGCCGCGCTGGCATAGTCGGCGCTCTGGTATGCATTGTCGAACCTGGGGAATCGCGTTTCATCCACGTGGGTTCCGCTCAGTCCGCCATTCACGGCGATGCGCGCGGCGACGCCTGGTGGAATCGTGATACGCGTTGAACCGACGCCGCCGTTGACGCTCATCACGGTCGCGCCTGCCTTCGGCGTGGTGATAGTGATCGATCCGACGCCGGCATCAATCGTCAATGCGGTCACGTTCAGCGCGGACAGGTCGAAATTCGCGTTCCCGGCTCCGCCATTGACGTGCAGCGCGAGTGGTACCTGTGGATTCAGCGCAATATCCCAGCGGCTGCTGACGCCGCCCCAAAACATCCACGACGTTCCGTGTTCACTGAGCGCAAGCCGCCCTTCGCTTCCCGCGACATTGTACGTCTTGACGATCTGCGATCCTTCCGCGTGGTGGAAAGTACCTTGCATCAAATCGGTCGCGTTGGGGCTGAGCGCATTGACGTTTACGCGCGAGATACCGATGTTCAGATCGATTGACGCGCTCTGGATGCCGCTAAGCGGCTGGGTGAGTTGTTCGCTTGACGTCGCGGCTGCCTGTAGAATTCCGCCGCCGGCAAATGACAGCCAGATCACGCCAACGATCAACGCGAGCCACAACACGACAACGATCAGCGAGCCGATCATCGACCGCCGTCCGAGGAGGATTTCCAAGCCAACCAGGATCAGGATGAGCGGCCAGAAGCGCGCGGCGATTTCCCAAAACGTGAGCGGCAACATCCCAAGATTTGCCAGCAGAAACAAAACACCAATCGTGATGAGAATCAGTGGTCCGATCAAACTGGGTCGTCGGTGGTACTCCATTGTGCCTCCTTGGAATTTCAGATTTCAGATTTTCAATCACGCGATGCCTTTGTCCTGAAAATCATGAATCGTAAATTGTAAATCCAAAATTATTTTCTTCCAAATTCTCTTTCCAGCGTCGCCACGTTCAGTTGAATCATCGTCGGTCGACCGTGCGGACAGGTGCGCGGCGCGGCGGTATGTTCCAATCGCCGTACCAGCTCGCGCATTTCTTCCAGCGACAACACCTGACCGCCTTTGACCGCGATGCTCTTGCACACGCTTGTGATGAGCCGCGCGTCCGCGGATTTTTCGAGCGGCTCTTCGCCTTGTTCTAGCTCGTCGAGGATGGCGACCAGTGCGGCGCGCGGGTCGCTGGCTTTCATCAACGCCGGCACAGCGCGCAGGAGAATGGTTTGGTTGCCGAACGGCTCAACCCTGAAGCCAACCGATTCGAGCGCAGCGCGATGCGTTTCGAGCGCGCCGGTCTGCGCCGGCGTGAGTTGCAGCGGCGCGGGATCGAGCAATTCCTGCACCGCCACGGTCGCGCCCGCGCGCTCCGCCGTTAGTTGTTCGTACAGCACGCGTTCGTGCGCGGCGTGTTGATCGATCAGGTACAAGCCGTCTGGTCCCTCCGCGATGATGTACGTCGACGCGATCTGACCGAGGACGCGGAGCATTGGGATTTGGACGTTAGAAATTGGAGGTTGGAGATTGGAGATTGGCGCAGTCTCGTTCGGCATCGTAGACGGGCGATACAGGTTCATCGCCGATTGCGTCGGCGCGGGACTGGACGGAAATGGCTGCCGCTGCCAGTCTTGCGGCGCGGGCGGCATAGTGACGCCAATCGACGGAATCGGCGCGTTGCCGGTCAACACGGCGCGTACCGCGCGCTGGACGGCGGTGAACACGGCGCTCGTATCGCGAAAGCGCACCTCGCTTTTCGTCGGATGCACGTTCACGTCGACCATATCCGGCGGCACGACAATGTCCAGCGCGACAATCGGCGCGCGCCCCACCATCAACGCGGTGTGGTACGCTTCGATCACCGCGTGCTGGATCGTACGGTCCTGAATCCAGCGGTGATTGACGAAGAAGAGCATGTACTTGCGCGTCGAACGATTGACGTTGGGCGGCGAGATGAAACCGGAGACGTGGTAATTAGAGGTTGGAGGCGAGTCTCCCTCTAACTTCCAACTTCCATCCTCTAACTTCAAATTTCCAACCTCTATCATCTGTTCCGCCACATCAATCCCAAACACTTTCACCAGCGCGTCGAACATCCTGCCGGTGCCCGGCGACTGAAACACGAGGCGGTCGTCATTCACGAGCGAGAAACGCAGTTGCGGATACGCCAGCGCGTAAGCGTTGATGAGATCGGCGATGCGCCCGGCTTCCGTCGCCGGCGTCTTGAGGAATTTCAGCCGCGCCGGGACGTGGCGGAACAAATCTTCCACGGTGACGAGGGTTCCTTGCGGCGCGCCTTGTGCGCGCTGCTCGATGATCTTTCCGCCGTCGACGCGAATCTGTGCGCCCGATTCTTCGCCGGCGGCGCGGCTGATGAGCGTCGTTTTTGATACGGCGGCAATCGACGGCAGCGCTTCGCCGCGAAAACCAAGCGTGCGAATCGCAAACAAATCGTCGACGGAGTTGAGTTTGCTCGTCGCGTGCCGCGCGAACGCGGTCTCGACCTGGCTAGCGGGAATGCCGCTGCCGTCGTCCGCCACGCGAATCAGGCG